>JAZBOM010000063.1:0-2118 GCA_036351205.1 Thermoleophilia bacterium
ACGGCCCTCGCCGACGTCGGTCACGGTGGCCGTCAGTATCGTGACGCTGACGCCGAAGAGCAAGGCGAAGGCGATGCCGGCGATCGCGCCGGCGATCGGCGTCGTGGCGCGGCGCTCGGCCTGCTCGGCGACGACCATCGGAGTCGCCGAGCTCATGAGATCCTGGTCGGCGCGAGCGTCATGCCGCTCAGGAGGAGCCGCCCCTCGCACCGCCGCCGTACGACTACGTTCACGTGACCCCCTGCAGGTGCACTCTTGCTGGCGGGCATCATCTCACACGAACGCGGGCCGCCGACCGCACCCCTGGATCTCATATGCCCATCCTCCCCTCCCGCCGAGGCCCCGCGCCTCAGCGTGCCGAGTCCCCCGCCCTCGTCGCCCGCCACTCTGTCGCGGTGCGGTAGGCCTCGGCGCTCGACTCGCCGACGAGATCGGTAGCCGAGAACACCTTGATGCGCTCGGTCGCCGCCTGCCCGGCGTGCCGGAAGCGCTCGAGGAGCGCGGGCGCTACACCACTGAGGAAGAGGCGACCGCCGGCGGCTTCGAGCTCTCCGGCGTAGACGCTGAGGATCTTGAGCGAGGTGACGCCGAGCGTCGTGCGGCCGCGCAGGCGAAGCACGACCACCGGCGACACCGCGCCCCGCGGGTCGGGCAGGCGCGCGGCCAGGGTGCGCGCCCCGGCGTAGTACAGGCTCCCGTAGACGTCCAGCAGCGCCACCTCGTCGCCCGCGAGCGTCGTCGGCGCGGGACGCTCCTGGAAGTGACCGTCCGCCTGCGGCACGAGCGAGACCACCTGGAGGTCGAGAGCCTCCTTGTTCAGCTGCAACAGCAGCGACAACGCCACCCCTATGCCGACCGCGGCGGCGATGGGAAGGAAGAGAGTGGCGAGGAAGGTCGTGACCATGGCGATGACCGAGCTCGCCCCGGTGCGCACCACCATCCTGATCTCGTCGACCTTGACCGAGCTGACGGCGGCGAAGATGAGGATCGCCGCGAGCGTCGGCATCGCCACCCGGCCGACGAGCCCGGAGAACAGCGACAGGATCGCCAGCATCCAGACGCCGGAGAAGATCGACGCCCACCGCGTGCGAGCACCGGCCGCCGCGTTGAGCGCGGTCTGGCCGACCGAGCCGCCGACGGGCTGGCCGCGGAAGAGGCCGGCGGCGAGGTTGGCGATGCCCTGCGCCCTGAAGTCGCCGTTCGTGTCGGCCTGGGTGCCGTCGGGGTTGGGCGCCGCCTCGGCGACGCCGGCGCCCTGCACGAGCACGATCACGGCGATGACCACCGCCCCGGAGAGCACCGCGGGTGAGAACAGCAGGCGCAGCGGCGGCAGGTGAGGCAGCGGCACCCCCGTAGGGATGTCCCCGATGTCGGCCACCGTCACCACGCTGGGCAGGGCGACCGCGAGCGCGCTGGGGATGAGCAGTGCGGCGACGGACGCATACGAGGCGAGCCGCGTCCTCATCAGCAAGAGCAGGACGGTGAACGTCACGGCACCAACGAGCAGGGAGCTCACATCGATCCCACTTGGGTGAAGGACGACATCGAGCGCACGGGTCAAGGCCACGTCCCCCTCCGCCTCGGCTCCGGTCAGATCGCCGACTTGCCCCAGAACGATGTTGGCCGCGACGCCGGTGAGGAAGCCCAGCATGACCGAGAGCGAGACGAAGCGCGTGTACCGGCCGAGACGCAGCACGCCGGCGACCACCATCAGGACGCCGGCGAGCAGCGTGAGGAGGAAGAGCGCCTCGGTGCGCTCGGCGGGCGCGAAGCCCTGGAGCGCCGAGCCGGCGGCCAGCGCCGCCGCACTCGTCGTCGTGATGACCATGAGGCGGGTGCTCGAGGTCAACCCGCCGAAGATGGGGCCGGCGAAGCTCGCGTAGAGACCATGGATGGGGTTGACCCCGGCGAGGACCGAGGCCGCCATGCCGTCCGGCACGCTGCCGACGGCGCCCGGCAGACCGGCGACCGCATCCTTGCCGAGTGTGCCGCGCGAGACGGCGATGGAGCGCGCCCAGCCCTTGAGGGCCGGGACCACGCCGGTCGCCCGCGAGCCCAGCGCCGCCAGCCTCGCGGCCCGCCGGGCGTCGGCCCCGCGCCTCTCCTCACTCATCCGCG
>JAZBOM010000064.1:0-8330 GCA_036351205.1 Thermoleophilia bacterium
AGCGGCATCAACGTGCAGCACCGCCACCTCATCGAGGCCGGCTTCCTCTGCAACCGCTGCCACTCGGCCGTCGGCCACGGCGACGCGGTGCCGGAGGGCTCGCGCCACGAGCCCACGATGTTCCAGTGCCTGATCTGCCACAACAACCGCTACACCTCGAGCGAGGGCGAAGTGGCGCTCGCCGACTGCGAGCTGTGCCACACGAAGAAGGACTACGCCGAGACCCCGTCCACGCATGAAACGGCGGCGTGGGAGAAGCAGCACGGCTCGCTCGGCATCCTCTCGACCTGCAGCGCCTGCCACCACGACAAGAGGATGGCCACGCTCGAGCTGGCCGACACGGGGGCGCCGGCCTGCCGCAGTTGCCACGACGGCCTGTTGATGCCGCATCCCAAGTCGTGGCTGCGCCTGCACGGCGAGCGCGAAGCGGCGCTCGGCGAGGAGGCGTGCGCGACCTGCCACCCCTCCGAGGACTACTGCAAGACGTGCCACCAGCTGGCCATGCCGCACCCGTCGGGGTTCGTCGCCTCGCACACCAAGGCGGCCGAGCGGATCGGCACCGGCTGCATGAACTGCCACCGCGCCGACAACTGTCAGGCCTGTCACGGTCAGCACCGTGACGGCGCGCCCCAGGGGCACCAGCTCTTCGAAGGTGTCGAGTACGTGCCGCCCGCCGAGCCCGGCGCCGAGCCGGGCACGACCCTCCGCCGCTGATGGCACGCGAGCGCGACAAGCAGCCGAAGAGCCGCGTGCTGCTCGAGGTGCGCATCCCGCGGCTGTGGCTGGGGGGCCTGGCGGCTGCCCTCGTCCTGGTGCTCGTCGGGGCCATCGCCGGCTTCGCCTCGGTCAATCGCATCGAGACCTGCGAGGCCTGCCACGTGATCGCGCCCGAGGTGGCGACCTACAAGGAGACCACGCACTACGCCTCCGGGGTCGGCTGCCAGGAGTGCCACACCAAGCCCGGCGTCTTCTCCTACTTCGTGCGCAACCTGCAGGGCCTCAGCAACGCGCTCGCCCACGCGACGGACACCTACGAGCGGCCGATCACCGCCTACGTGGGCGCCGACACGTGCACCAAGTGCCACTCCAACGAGGAGCTCGGCCAGGATCTCGTGGTGGGCAGCATCCGCGTCAATCACAAGGGCCTGCGCGAGGCCGGCTACCAGTGCCTCACCTGTCACGCCAACATCTCGCACCCGGGCACGCAGATGGAGGTGGCACGGCTCTCCCAGAACGTCATGTCGGTCTGCTCGCGCTGTCACGACGGCGTCACCCTGCCCGAGGACTGCGACGTCTGCCACCTCGGGGCCGTGCCCGGCGACCACGACCCCGTGACCATGGCGGTCAAGATGAACGCGAAGGACTGCCAGGGCTGCCACGAGGACGAGACCACCTGCCGCCGCTGCCACAACGGCCTCGACATGCCGCACCCGTCGGCGTGGGAGAAGAAGGAGCACGGCAAGGTCGTCCTCGATCGCAACGAGTCGATCTGCGCCCGCTGCCACACCAAGGACGACCCGGACTACTGCGTCGACTGTCACGGCCTCGACATGCCGCACCCGAACAGCTTCCGCAAGGCGCACGGCGACGAGGCGGAGAAGGACGCCGAGCTCTGCGCGAAGTGCCACGGCAAGAACGGCTGCACGACCTGTCACGGCATCGCCATGCCGCACCCGAGCGGGTTCCTCGCCGGCCACACGAGCGCCGCGAACAGCTCGCCGGGAGTCTGCTCGCGCTGTCACAGCGCCGCCTACTGCAACGACTGCCACGGCGTCGCCCTGCCGCACAGCTCGTCGTTCATCGCCGGCCACGCGACGGCCGTCTACTCGGGCGGCGGGCTCTGCGTGAAGTGCCACGGCAACAGCGGGAGCGGCATCGCGGGCTGCTACGGCGGCGAGTGCCACGAGGCGGGCGACGACTTCGACTGAGGCGGCGCCGGCGCGCCCGGCGCCGTGGAGACGGCGGCGGGCGCGCCTGAGCCGCCACCACTGGCCTCGCCGTGACGCCTCCGATTGACCCCCTCGGCCGCGAGCGGCATCATTCGCAGTCTATGGAGCGCACCCTCCACCACGTCTTCCTCGGCGTCACCGGCGCCAGCGGCGCCGCCTACGCCCTGCGGCTGGCGCAGGCGCTGACCGCCGATGGCCTGCGCCTCTCGCTCTCCCTGACCGACGCCGGCATCCTCGTCGTCGCCCACGAGCTCGAGCTGGCGGGGGGCGGCCGTCAAGAGGTGACGCGCCGCTTCGTCGAGCTCGTCGGGGCCGACGTCGCCGTGCACGAACCCGGCGACCTGGCGGCGCCGCCGTCGAGCGGCAGCAGCGGGCCCGACGCCGTCGTCGTCTGCCCGTGCTCGATGTCGAGCGCCGCCCACATCGCCCTCGGCACGTCGCGGCACCTCGTGCACCGCGCCGCCGACGTCGCTCTCAAGGAGCGCCGGCCGCTCGTGCTCGTGCCCCGCGAGACGCCGCTCTCCTCGATCCACCTGCGGCGTCTCCTCGAGGCGAGTGAGGCCGGCGCCGCGATCGTGCCCGCCATGCCCGCCTTCTACCACCGTCCCGCGACGCTGCAGGAGGCCGTCGACCACATCGTCGGCAAGGTGCTCACGACCCTCGGCCTCGAGCAGACGCTCTTCCCCCCCTGGGACGGCGGCTGATGCCGGTGCGCGTCCCCGAGGACGCGCTGGCTCGCGATCCCCAGCGCATCGAGGGTATGTTCAGCGCCATCGTCCCGCGCTACGACCTCATGAACCGGCTGATGACCGCCGGCCTCGACCGCCGCTGGCGGCGGCTGGCGGCGGCCGAGGCCGGTCTGCGCCCCGGAGACGAGGCGCTCGACGCCTGCTGCGGCACCGGCGACCTCGCCCTGACGCTGCTGCACGGCTGCCCGGACTGCCGCGTGATCGGCGCCGACACGAGCGAGGCCATGCTGGCGCGGGCGCGCCAGAAGGCGGCCGCAGGGTGTGCCGAGGTCGCACGGGGAGCGGCCGCAGCCGGGCCGGGCGAGGCCGTCGGGCGCGCCGACTTCGTCCGCGCCGACCTGCTCGACCTGCCCTTCGTCGCCGACCGCTTCGCCGCGGCGACGGTCGCCTTCGGGGTACGCAACGTGCCCGACCCGGGGGCCGCCTTCGCCGAGCTGTGCCGGGTGGTGCGGCCGGGCGGCCGCGTGGTCTGCCTCGAGATGACGACGGCGCCCCCCGGCCCCGGGCGCCTCTTCCACTCCCTCTGGTCGGAGCGCATCGTGCCCTTGCTGGGCCGCTTCGTCGGCGACGACGCCGGCGCCTACAGCTACCTGCCGGCGTCGGTCGCGACCTTCCCCGACGCCGACGGGCTTGCGGCGGTCATGGCCGGCGCCGGCCTGACCGCGGTGCGCTACCGGCGCCTTGGGTTCGGCGCCGTCTCGCTTCACGTGGGGGTCGTGCCGTGACGCGCGGAGGCCGACCGGGTCTTGCGCGAGGCGGCGATCGCGGCGGTCGTCGACGCGGCGAGGTCGCGGCCGCGTGAGCGCGCGCGCGACGCTCTCCTGGCGGTCGGCGGCCCAGAAGCGCCGCTACGTCCGCGGGCTCGATGCCGTCGAGGCGCGGCTCGAGGCGGTCGCCGGCGGCTACCCAGGCCGGCTCGGCGAGTCGTGCCGCTCGACCCTCGGCGCCGGGGGCAAGCGGCTCAGGCCTCTCCTCACCCTGCTCTGCGCGCGACGTGACGCGGCCTTCCCCGAGGCGGTCCTGCGGGCCGCCGCCGCCGTGGAGCTCGTGCACATGGCGACGCTCGTGCACGACGACGTCCTCGACCACGCCGCCCTGCGCCGCGGCCGGCCGACGGTCGTGCAGGCCTACGGCGCCGCGACCGCGGTGTCGACCGGCGACTACCTGCTCGCCCAGGCCTTCGTCGAGCTCGCCGGCGCGGGCTCGCCCGAGGCCGTCGACGTGCTCAGCGCCGCCGCGTTGCAGCTCTCCCGGGGCGAGCTGCTGCAACGTGCCGCCGCGTACAAGGTCACGACCAGCGTCGCCGAGTACGAGGAGCGCTGCGAGCGCAAGACGGCCGACCTCTTCGCCGCCGCCTGTGCGCTCGGCGCCCGGCTCTCCGGCGTCGGCCCCGCTGCCTCCTCCGGCCTCGCAGGGTACGGTCGCCTCCTCGGCCTCGCGTTCCAGGTCTTCGACGACATCCTCGATGTCAACGGCGACGAGGACCAGACGGGCAAGCGGCTCGGCACCGACGTGCGCGACGGCACCATCACGCTGCCGCTGATCTTCGCCCTCGAGGCGCGACCCGAGCTCGCCGACCTGCTCGGGCGGCCGGAGCTGGGTGACCCGGAGGTGCTTCAGGTGATCGCCGCCGTGCGCGCCTGCGGCGCCGTCGAGCGTGCCCGCGCCGTGGCGGTGGGGTACATTGAGCAGGCCCGCCGGGCCCTCGACCAGTGCGACGATGGCGTCGAACGCGACCTCCTCGCCGAGCTGGCGGGTCGGGTGGTCGACCGGTACAGCTGACCGGCGTGTCCCCCGCGCTGAAGAGGGAGAGTCCCCTGTGAACACGCACGAGATCGAACGGCTCGCCGCGCGCAGCGGCCTCGAGCGCATCTGGAGGAAGGTCGAGGAGGGCGCGCGCCTCGACGAGGCCGAGGCGCGCGCCCTCCTCGACTCCCGCGACCTGCTCGCCGTGGGCGCGATGGCCGACTTCGCTCGCCGGCGCGCCGTCGGCGACGACGTCTTCTTCATCTGCAACCGCCACATCAACCACACCAACGTCTGCGCCAACCAGTGCCGCTTCTGCGCCTTCAGCCACGAGGACGGCGACCCCGACGCCTTCACCCTCACCGTGGACGAGGTGCTCGAGAAGGCGCGCGAGACGCTGAGCGACGGCATCACCGAGATCCACATCGTCGGCGGCGAGCACCCCACGCTGCCCTACGCCTACTACCTCGAGATGCTGCGCGGCCTGCGCGATCTCGCCCCCGGCGTGCACATCCAGGCCTTCACGGCGAGCGAGGTCTCCCACCTCGCCGACATCTCCGGCAAGGGCGTCGACGACGTGCTCGCCGAGCTCAAGGAGGCGGGCCTCGGCTCGCTCCCCGGCGGCGGGGCCGAGGTCTTCAGCGGTCGCGTCCGCGAGCTCGTCTGCGAGCGCAAGATCTCCGGCGACCGCTGGCTCGACGTGATGCGGTCGGCGCACCGCGCCGGCCTCAAGTCGAACGCGACGATGCTCTACGGCCACGTCGAGACCGCGGCCGAGCTCGCCGACCACATGGTGCGCCTGCGCGCCCTGCAGGACGAGACCGGCGGCTTCAACTCGTTCATCCCGCTCTCGTTCCAGCCCGCCAACACCGAGCTCAGCGAGCTGCCCGGCCCGACCGGGTTCGACGACCTGCGGATGCTCGCCGTCGGCCGCCTGGTGCTCGACAACTTCCGCCACATCAAGGCGTTCTGGATCAACGTCGGCCTCAAGCTCGCTCAGGTCTCGCTGGCGTTCGGCGTCAACGACCTCGACGGGACGGTCGTGGAGGAGAAGATCAGCCACTCCGCCGGCGTCGACACGGCCCAGGCGCTGAGCCGCGCCGAGCTGGTCCGCGTGATCCGCGGCGCCGGGCGGGAGCCGGTCGAGCGCGATACGCTCTACAACGTCGTCCGTCGTCACGATGACGACTGAGCTCCCCGCCGACGGCCCCCCCGCGACTCGCCCCGTCGAGGGCGACACCTCGTCCATCGCCCGCCCCGCCGCGACCGACGGTCCACCGGTCCGCGTCGGCCGCATCGACTTCGTCAACTGCTTCCCGCTGTACCACCACTTCGAGCGCGAGCTCGCCGCCCGCGGCGTGAGCGCGACGGTCGTCAGCGGTTTCCCCTCCGACCTCAACCGGATGCTCGTCGAGGGGGCGATCGACGTCGCCCTGCCCTCCTCGATCGCCTTCGCCCGCGACGCCGGCGGGCTCGTGCTCCTGCCGCACGTCTCGATCAGCTCGTTCGGCGCCGTCGACTCGATCCAGCTCTTCAGCCGGGTGCCCTCGCACGAGGTCACGCGGGTCGCGCTGACCGAGAAGAGCGCGACCTCGGTCTGCCTCCTGCGTATCCTCTGCCGCGAATGGGGCATCGCGCCCGAGTTCGTCGCCTGGGAGGGCACCTTCGCCGAGGTCCTCGCCGCCTGCGACGGCATGCTGCTCATCGGCGACGACGCCCTGCGCGCGCTGCGCGCCGGGGTCTTCCCCTACCACCTCGACCTCGGTGAGGCGTGGCACGACGCGACCGGCCTGCACATGGTGTACGCGGTGTGCGCCGCGCGGCGCGACTTCGCCGCGGCGCGCCCCGCCGCCGCAGCGGCCGTAGGTGCGTCGCTGCTCGCCTCGCGCGACGACTGCGCCGCGCAGCCGCAGGCGACGGCCGCCGCCGCGGCGCAGCTGTACGACTTCAGCGCCTCCTTCCTGGAGCGCTACTTCGACCGGCTCAAGTTCGGCTTTGCGCCGGAGTACCGCGCCGGGCTGCGGGAGTTCTACCGGCGCGCCGTCGAGATCGGCGAGCTCGACGGCGCGCCGGACCTCGAGGGCGGCGCGGCGTGAGCGCCGACCTCACGAGCCTCACGTGGCGTCAGGGCGAGCCGGCAGACGCCGCCGCCATCGTGCGCGCTCTCGACGAGTGGTGGGAGCAGCGCCTCGAGCACTGCGTCCGGCCGCAGCTCCTCGAGCACTTCGGCGACACGACCCTGATCGTCGAGCGCGACGGCGAGCTGGTCGCCTTCCTCGTCGGGTGGCTGTCGCAGCGGTTCCCCGACGCCGCCTACGTCCACTTCATGGGCGTGCGTCCCGACCACCGGCGGCTGGGTCTGGGCCTCGAGCTCTACCGCCGCTTCGCCGCGCTCGCGCGCGAGCGCGGCCGCACGCGGTTGATGGCCGAGACCGGCGGCTTCAACCGCCGGTCGGTCGCCTTCCACACCAGCATCGGCTTCACCATCGAGCCCGGTGACGACGTCGTCGACGGGATCGCGGTGCACCGCGACACCGGCGGCATCGGCGGCGACTACGTCGTGTTCTCCATGGATCTTCGAGAGGGGTCCCTGTGAGCTGCTCGGGCCTCACGATCCGGCGCGCCGCCCCGGCGGACTGGGAGCGCATCATGGCGGTGATGGTCGAGTGGTGGGGAGGGCGCGACCTGCGCTCCATGCTGCCCAGGGTGTTCTTCGAGCACTTCCGCTCGACGTCGCTCGTCGCCGAGCGCGGCGACGAGCTCGCGGGGTTCCTCGTCGGCTTCGTCTGCCCCGATCACCGCGGTGAAGCGTACATCCACTTCGTCGGCGTCCATCCGTCGTGGCGACGGGCCGGGCTGGGGGCCGACCTGTACGCGCGGTTCTTCGCCCTGGCGGAGAGTCGCGGGTGCACGGTCGTCCGCGCCGTGACCGCCCCGGTGAACAAGGGTTCGGTCGCCTTTCATCGCCGGCTCGGCTTCCGCCTGGTGCCGGGCGACGACGAGGTCGACGGGCTGCCGGTGACGGTGGATCCCGGTCCCTACGGCGAGCACCTGGTGCACTTCGAGCGGCGCCTCGAGGGAGAAGGGGGAAGGGCGTGAGCGGCGGCCCTGGCGCGCTGCCGCCGCCCACGCGCCTCACCGACGCCGCAGCTCTCGAGCTCCTCGAGTACGGCGAACTCCTCGCCGTCGGGGCGGCGGCCGACGACTTCCGCCGCCGCCTTCACCCCGGCGGCGAGGTCACGTTCATCGTCGACCGCAACATCAACTACACCGACTACTGCGTCTCCGGCTGCCGCTTCTGCGCCTTCTACAAGACCCCGGGGAGTGGCGAGGGCTACCTCCTCGCCACCGCCGACATCCACCGCAAGATCGAGGAGACGCTCGCCCTCGGCGGCACCGCGATCATGATGCAGGGCGGGCTCAGCCCCGACCTCGACATCGAGTGGTTCGAGGAGGTCTTCAGCGGCATCAAGGCGCGCTTCCCGCAGATCCACCTGCATTGCCTGTCGCCACCCGAGGTCGCGCACATCGCCCGGCAGAGCGATCTGACCCTCGAGGAGACGCTGCGCCGCCTGCGGGAGGCGGGCCTCGACTCGCTGCCCGGCGGCGGCGCCGAGGTGCTCGTCGACCGCGTGCGCCGGGCCATCAGCCCCCACAAGATCGGGACCGACACCTGGCTCGAGGTCATGCGCGTGGCGCACGGGCTCGGCATGCGGACGACGGCGACGATGATGTTCGGTTCGCTCGACACGCCGGCCGAGCGCGTCGAGCACCTCCGCCGCATCCGCGACCTGCAGGACGAGACCGGCGGCTTCACCGCCTTCATCCCGTGGACCTTCCAGGCGGGCCACACGGCTCTCGAGGAGGGCCACGTGCCCGCCACCGG
>JAZBOM010000065.1:0-2441 GCA_036351205.1 Thermoleophilia bacterium
ATGCTCGACCCCAGCGGTGAGTCCTTGAGCTTCAGCCAACGCTACCTCGAGGGGACGCCGTTCGACTCGTTCCTGGTCCCGGGTCTCGTCCTGTTCGTGGTGTTGGGCCTGCTGCCGCTCGTCGTCTCCTACGGTCTCCTGAGGGGCCGGTCATGGTCCTGGCTCCTCAGTGTGGCGCTGGGGGTCGGCCTGGTGATCTGGCTGGCGACGGAGATCGTGCTGGTCGGCGGTCCTCTGTACAGCGACGCGCCCGTCATCTCCCTGTTCCTCTGGGGGTTCTACGGCGTCGTGGCGGCGGCGATCCTGATCCTGTCGCAGGTGCCGTCGGTCCGCGCGCAGTACCGTGAAGCTGAAGCACGCCACGATGTGGCGCGCACCGAGGCGGCCGATGACGCCTTCGCGCGTCGGCGCGAGGGCCGGGAGCCACTCTCCGAGTAGCGCCGGCCGGCCGGTCCGTCGCACGCGTGCCGGCGACATCCCCACGACCTCGATCGAAGGAGGTCCCCCATGTTGAGGTACCTGCTCGGCGTCTTCGTCTTGCTGCACGGGTGGGTCCACGTCTGGTACATCGTGCTCGCCCGGCGCTGGGTCGAGTACCGCCCGGAGATGGGCTGGGACGGGCAGTCGTGGCTGCTGTCGGGGGCGCTCGGAGATGCAGCGCTGCGCGGACTCGCGACGGTGGTCTACGCGCTGTCCGCCGTCGCGTTCACCGTCGCCGCGATCGGCGTGTTCACCGCTGCCGGCTGGTGGCGGACGCTGGTGCTGACGGCGGCGGCGATCTCGACGCTGGCGATCCTGGTCTTCTGGGACGGCGGTTCCTCGAGCATCGTTCAGAAGGGACTCGTCGGGCTGGTCGTCAACGTAGTCCTGATCGTCGGCGTGCTGCTGAGCTGGTGAGTCAGGGCCGCTGAGTCAGGGAGGCGTCAGCGGCCCGGCCGCCACGTCGCCGTGTACTCGACCCCGTCGGGCAGGTCGAGGCCGGGGTCGTCGACGACCCAGCGGCCGTCGAGCCCGGCCTCGCGGGCGACGAGCTCGAAGTGGCACATCGCGATGCCCATGTCGACGCGCTGGAGGTCGGCGATGCGCAGCGCCTTGAAGGCGAGGCTGCCCTTGCCGTAGCCCTTCGTGCGGCGGAGATAGAAGTGCCAATCGCGGCCGGCGGTGTCGAGGCGGCCGGCGACACCGGCCGCGTCGCGGCCGCCGCCGGCCACCCCGCCCCCGCCGCGCACGACGCGCCACGGCTGCTTGTTGGTCGCCGAGGGGCCCATGCGGACGGCCTCGAGCGCGCGGGGGTACGGCTCGGCCTGGTCGCCCGCCGCCGCCTTCTCGAGCTCCAGCGGTTCGCCCCAGCGGCCGTCGAAGAAGAGCTCGGCCGCCGGCATCCTCCGGTCGCCCTCTTCCCGCTGCCGGATGCGCTCGGCGCCGTCGTCCGCGGGGTAGCCGGTGGCCACAACGGCCGGCATGGTCTCGTCCCGCTGCAGGCCGCCGAAGCGCCGCACGAACGTGCTGCGCGTGAACGTGCCTCCGAGCCAGCAGGTGCCGAGGCCGAGGGCGGTGGCGTAGAGGATGACCTCCTCGAGGAGGTAGCCGTAGTCCTCGAGGTCCTTGGGGCCGTGGCGCACCGCCCCGACCACGAAGCCCGTCGCGCCCTTGATGAAGCCGTAGGTGCCGAGACGCCGGAGCGCCCGGCGGTCGTCGGGCTCGGCGGCGATGAGGCCGAAGCGCGCCTCGGAGCCGAGCGGCCCGAAGCGGCGCGACTCCATGAACGCGGTGAGGCGGTGCCGGTCGCGCTCCTCGATCGGCCGCTCCTGGTACGTGCGGCACGAGTAACGCCGGGCGATGAGCTCGCCGGCCGGCTCGGGGAGGTGCGGAGCCGTCGTCATGGCTCGGGGAGGTGGGGGGCGGTCGTCATGGCTCGGGGGAGTGGGGACAGTCGTCATCGTGGCCAGCCTAGCACGGCGTGGACGCTCTCTCCCCGGGCCCGAGCGTTGCGCCGACATCGGCCGGCAGGCATACGGCGGCGCCGTTCGGCCAATACTCAAGTCACCATGGCCAAGCTCGTCTACTCCATGATCACCTCGCTCGACGGGTACGTGGCGGACGCCCAGGGCAGCTTCGACTGGGCGGTGCCCGACGAGGAGGTGCACCGTTTCGTCAACGACGAGGCGCGCTCCGTCGGCACGTACCTCTACGGGCGCCGGATCTACGAGCTGATGCTGTACTGGGAGGACACGGCCGCGCTCGCGGGCGAGCCGGACTACGTCCTTGACTTCGCCACCATCTGGCGGGCGGCCGACAAGATCGTCTACTCGCGGACGCTCGAGCAGGCGGCGAGCGCGAAGACGCGGATCGAGCGGGAGTTCGACCCCGAGGCCGTGCGGCGGCTCAAGGCCCGGTCGGAGCGCGACCTCCTGGTCGCCGGCCCCGAGCTCGCCGGCCAG
>JAZBOM010000066.1:0-5616 GCA_036351205.1 Thermoleophilia bacterium
CGGGGCGCGCTCTGCGCGCCCCGCCCGCCTCGCTCTCACTCCCCGACGCCGGCCGCGGCGCGGGCTGGGTTACTGCTGGACCCAATTCTGCCAGTCGGGGTTGAGAGTGCTGTAGTTCTCGCCCCACCAGACGTCGTCGAAGCCGACGGCCGTGTCGACGTACGCCGTGGGCAGCCCGGACGCGATCGCGGGGTCGACCTTCGGGATCGCATTGATGTTGGGAGGCCCGTAGTTGATGAAGTTGCTGATCTCGGCGCTGTTCTCGGCCGACGTCATCCAGGCGATGAGCTGCATCGCCGCGTCGATGTTCTTGCAGCCCTTGGGGATCATGAGGTAGTCGGCGGTCAGGATGTGCTGGTCCCACATGATCTCGATCGGCGCACCCTCCTCCTGGGCCTCGCTCAGGCGACCGTTCCAGCTCATCCCCATGCTCACTTCGCCGTCGGCGAGGAGCTGGGCCGACTGCGCCCCGGTGTCCCACCAGACGATCTGGTCCTTGATCGTGTCCAGCTTCCTGTAGGCGCGCTCCATGTCCAGAGGGTAGAGGTCCTCGGGGGCGACACCGTCGGCCAGCAGCGCGATCTCAGGCAGACCACCGCTCAAGTAGTTGTAGCAGCCCCGCTTGCCGGGGAACTTCTCGAGGTCGAAGAAGTCGGCGAAGCTCGTGGGCACGTTGCCGCCCAGCTTGTCCGGCCGGTAGCCGATGACCACGGAGTAGGCGATGACCGGGACACGGTAGCCGGTCGTCACGAAGACCTCGGGCTGCAGCTCGTCCATGGGGACGACCGCCGGGTCGAGCGGCTCGCAGAGCTCTTCGAACTCCCCGATGGCGAAGTCGTTGCCGACGTCGACGACGTCCCACGTCACGTTGCCGGTCTCGACCATCGCCTGGATCTTGGCGTAGTCGGTCGGCTCGTCCTGGATGACCGTGATGTTCGGGTTGGCGGCCATGAACGGGTCGATCCAAGCCTGCGTCTGAGCCTCCTGGAAGGTGCCGCCATAGCTGCAGAAGACAATCGTCGCCTCTTCGGCCGTCCCCGTCTCCCCGCCCTCTTCCTCGTCGCCGCACGCGCCCACGACGCCCAGGGCGAGCACGAGGGCAAGCACGACGGCAAGGATCCTGCCCCACTCACGCATTGCGACTCCCCTTTCTCCGCGCACTCAGAGTGGGCAGCCTGGCCCGCCATCACCACGCCGACACGCGACGCGGGTGAGCCGAGACCGACGCCGACTCACGGCCTACCATTCGGGCCCCGCACGGGCTCGCATGTTATGCGCCAGCCTACGCGCGAATGATGCCGAGCACACTACTCAGCCCGGTGGACAAACGTCAAGGGTCGTAGGCCAGGTCCGCGGTCGTCCAGGGAACCACGGGACGGCCTCGTGCCGCGGTGTTCACGAGCTCGGCCTCGTGCCCCTCAGACGCCCTCGAGCGTCGCGATCGCCACCCCGACCAGTGTGACGGCGGCGCCGATCGCGAGCTTCCAGCTGTAGCGCTCCCCGAGAAACCGCATCCCACCGAGGATCGCGAACACGGGCGAGGAGGCGATGATCAGCACCGTCAGGACGGAGCCGATCTCGTCGATCAGGAGGTAGTACGCGACGGCGAAGTAGGCCTCGAGCACGCTGGCGATGAGCACGAAGCGCACGACCAGCCGCCACTCCGGGCGGGTCAGGCGGCGCATGACGACACGGTGTCGCCGCCAGACGATCGGGAGCAGCATCAACAACCCCATGGTCTGGCTCTGCAGCATCATGGTGGCGCTGGCCGCACCGAGCGATTCCGTGGCCAGCTCGATGAACACCGGCCCCAGTCCCCACCCCGCCGCGGCCAGCAGGGCCAGCGCGATGACGTCGAAGCGCAGGCGGGCGGCCGACTTCTCCGGCGTCGCCGGTCCCGGGGAGCTCGACGGCGTCTCCGCGGACGGCCGCGGCGTGTGCGCGGGCGGCGGCGGACCCGTGCCCGGGGGGATCGCCGCCGCTTCCGTGAGGAGTGGCGCCGCAGGCTCGACGAGGAGCGGCGCCGCCGGCGAGGGGCCCGCCTGCCCGGCGTCGGCCAGGGGTTCGAGGGTCGCGGCAGTCGGCACGGCGCCGGCCCGCGGCTCCATCCAGCGTGAGATGAGCACGACGCCGACGGTCGAGACGACCAGCCCGGCGATCACGAGGGGTCCCGGGGCGGCGCTGAGGAGCATCACGGCGAAGACCGCCGTGAACAGCGGGTCGGTGGCCATGATCGGCGTCACCACGCCGAGGGCGCCGAGACGCAGCACGAGGTAGTACGCGTTGAACGCGATGAGCCAGGTGACGACGGCGGAGGCGGTGATCCACGCGAAGGCCCCCCACGTCATCCCGAAGCCCAACTCCCAGGCGTCGGTGGCTGTGAGGAGGGTGGCGGCGACGGCGATGAGCGCGATCGTCGGCACCCGCATGATGAGGTTCAGCGCGAACGGGTCGACGTACTGCAGCGTGCGCTTGTTGATGACCACGGTGAGGCCCCAGGCGGCAGCCGCGCCGAACGCCAGCAGCACCCAGACCCAGAAGGAGACGTCACTCACGGGGCACGAGCGCGCGCTGCACCGCGGCGCCGTCGCCCGTCGCGGAGGAAGTGACGGCCGCGGCGACACTGACGGCCGCGGCGACGCGGGTGGCCGCGCCGACGCCGGCAGCCGCGACGGCGGCGGGCGGAGATGGGGCGAGACGCGTGAAGGACATGCGGCGAGCGCTCCCGGGGTCGCCGGCCGGGCTCAGTGCTCGTCCGGCGGCGTCTCCGGCAGGTCGCGGATGCTCTGCGCCGTGGCCCACTTCGCGTAGTTGTCCTGCAGCGCGTCGAGCAACTCGCGCGTGAAGCGCGGCGACATGTTCACCCGGCTCACGACGACGCCGTTGACCTGGTCGTCCTCCTCGCTCTCGTGGTCGAGGCGGACGAAGGTGATCGAGAACTCGTACTCGGAGTGACTGACGTTGGCGAAGTTGGCGTAGACGCCGGCCATCATCTCCGGCGTCGCGTGCAGGTTGATGCGCCGCTCGTTCTCTTCCATCGCGCCTCACCCTCCTTCGTGTGCCCACGACCCAGGCCGGGCCGTCGCCGGTCGGGGCCCGGCCGGTCGGCCACACCGGCACGAGCGCGGCCGGGCCGCGCGGACCCGTGCCTGCGGCGGGCCTCAGCCCCCGATACGCTTCGCGATGGCCGCCGCCATCGCCTGCGTGCCGGCGCTGCCGCCGAGGTCGTAGGTGACCTCCTTGCCCTCGGCGATCACGGCGGCGATGGCCTCCTGCATGCGCGCCGCCGCCTCGTCCTCGCCGAGGTGCGCGAGCAGCAGCACGCCGCTGCGCAACAGCGCCGTCGGGTTCACCTTGTCCTGCCCGGCGTACTTCGGCGCGCTGCCGTGCACGGGCTCGAAGACGGCGGCCTCGTCGCCGATGTTGGCGCCGGGCGCGACCCCGAGGCCGCCGACCAGGCCGGCGCAGAGGTCGCTGACGATGTCGCCGTAGAGGTTGGGCAGCACGAGCACGTCGTACAGCTCAGGCTTCTGCACGAGCTGCATGCACATGTTGTCGACGATGCGGTCCTCGAACTCGATGTCGGGGTAGCGCTCGGCGACCTCGCCGGCGACCCGCAGGAAGAGGCCGTCGGTGCACTTCATGATGTTGGCCTTGTGCACGGCGGTGACCTTGCGCCGGCCGTGCCGCCGCGCGTACTCGAAGGCGAAGCGCACGATGCGCTCGCTGCCCTTGCGGGTGATGATCTTGATGCTCTCGGCGGCGTCCTCGCCGACCATGTGCTCGATGCCGGCGTAGAGGTCCTCGGTGTTCTCGCGCACGATCACGAGGTCGACGTCGCGGTAGCGGCTGCGCACGCCCTCGAGCGATTGCGCCGGCCGCAGGCAGGCGTAGAGGTCGAGCTCCTTGCGCAGCGCCACGTTGACGCTGCGGAAGCCGGTACCGACCGGGGTCGTGATCGGCCCCTTGATGGCGACGCGGTTGCGGCGCACCGAGGCGAGCACGTGCTCGGGCAGCGGCGTGCCGTAGTGGGCCATCACGTCGAGGCCGGCGTCCTGGCGGTCCCACTCGATGTCGACGCCGGTCGCGGCGACGACCGTCTCGAGCGCCTGGGCGAGCTCGGGGCCGGTGCCGTCACCGGGGATGAGGGTCACTCTGTGCGCCATGGGCCTCCGCGTGGTCGCTGGGACGGGGACTGCTCTCGTACGGCCGAACGGCGGGCGGCCCGCCTCACGAGCCGGGCAGGGCGAAGCCGCCGTGCTTCTTGACGTGAGGGACGAGACCGCCGTCGCCGAGGATCGTCACCATGACGTCGGGCAGGGGGACGAAAGGCACGACGAGGTCCTTCGTCACATCGCGCACCTCGCCCGCCGTCAGGTCGACGACGAGCTCGTCGCCCTGCTCGATGCCGCTCGTGTCGCACTGCAGCACCGGCAGGCCGACGTTGATCGCGTTGCGGTAGAAGATGCGCGCGAACGACTGCGCGAGCACCGCGCCCACACCGGCCAGCTTGATGATGCGCGGCGCGTGCTCGCGGCTCGAGCCGAGGCCGAAGTTGCGCCCGCCGACGATGAAGTCGCCGGGGCTCATCGCCGCGGCGAAGCCGGGGTCGGCGTCCTCCATCACGTGCTTGGCCAACTCGGGAAGGTCCGTCCGCAGGTGGAAGAGGCGCCCCGGCGCGATGTGGTCGGTCGAGATGTCGTCGCCGAAGGTCCAGGCACGGCCGCCGAGCTCGCCCATCGCCGCCTCAGGCCTCAGACTCGACGATGGTCACGCTGTTCATGGCGAGGCCGGGCTCGCGGGCCTTCATGGGGTCGCGCTCGGGGATGTCGAGCACCACGTCCATGCCCTCGACCACCCTGCCGAACACCGTGTGGCGGTCGTCGAGGTGCGGCGTCGGGCCGTGGGTGATGAAGAACTGCGAGCCGTTGGTGCCGGGGCCCGCGTTGGCCATCGAGAGCACGCCCGGCCCGTCGTGGCGCAGGTCGGCGTGGAACTCGTCCTCGAAGCGGTAGCCGGGGCCGCCGCGCCCCGAGCCGGTCGGGTCGCCGCCCTGGGCCATGAACCCGGGGATCACGCGGTGGAAGGTGACGCCGTCGTAGAAGCCCTCGCGGGCGAGGAAGACGAAGTTGTTGACCGTCTGAGGGGCCTTCTCGGCATGGAGCTCGATGACGATGTCGCCGCGGTCGGTGGCGATGGTGGCCGTGTAGCGCTTGGCGGGGTCGATCGCCATCTCCGGCGGGCGGTCGTAGGACTTGGCCATGGTGGTCTCCTTCCCGGGCGGCGAGGCCGCCTCAGAGCTCGCGCGGGTCGACGATGTGACCGGCGACGGCCGTGGCCGCCGCGGTCGCCGGCGAGGCGAGGTAGATGCGGCCCGCGGGGTTGCCCATGCGGCCCTTGAAGTTGCGGTTGGCCGTGCTCACGCAGACCTCGTCGTCGGCGAGGATGCCCTCGTGGATGCCGACGCAGGCGCCGCACCCGGGGTTGGTCACCACGGCGCCGGCGGCCATGAAGACCTCGTGGAGGCCCTCGGCGACGGCCGCGCGGGCGACGGCCTGTGAGGCCGGCGTGACGACGAGACGGGTCGAGGGCGCGCGGCGGCGGCCGTCGAGGACG
>JAZBOM010000067.1:0-3240 GCA_036351205.1 Thermoleophilia bacterium
GAAGCTCAGTCTCAGAGCCCCTTGAGGACCTTCCTGATCGACTTCTCGATGTCGAGGCCGGTCGATGGATTGCCCTCGGCCCGGGCCTCGATGGTCCACGTCCGCCCAGGCGAGAGCTTGACCGACCACGCGCCGGCGTCGTTGTACGTCTTCACGGTCTTGACGTACCTCCACCCGCTGGTCGACGTCTTGCGCCAGATCTCGACCGGCGTGCCGATCGCCACGGCGGCGCCGTCCAGCGAGTAGCGGCCGTAGATCTTGTAGTAGCTCGAGTACTTGACGGTCTTCCTCAGCCAGAGGTTCTCGGGCCAGTAGAGGGACGCCTTGAAGCCCATCGTCGAGCGGCCCGTCTTCAGGTCGCCGTCCGGCCCGAGCAGCGGGTCGGCGTAGGCGAGGAAGAGACTCGGCACATAGTGCGCGATGCGCTGCGCCCAGAGGTCGTCCTCCCAGGCATCCACGGCCACGGGGTACGTGTCGTAGAAGCCATACCAGTCGTCGGCGGGATCGAGCGGCTCCTCCTCCCACAGCGGCGGCAGGTAGTTCTCCGGGTCTCCCGAGTACCAGTTGGCCAGCACCTCGTCCCAGTACGCGCCGGCGTAGAGATACTGCTCGACGCAGAAGGGCATCGGCGCGGCGTCCCGGTCATACGTGACGACCTTGTCCGCGACATCCGCCGGCCACTCGAGCTGGCATGCGCCCTCGCCGGCCGACGTGGGCCTGAAGTCATACGGGCCGCCGTAGCGCGGACCGGTGAGCTTGCCCCACTTCGTGACCGACGACGGGTAGCGGTACTGCTGGAGGTAGTACGTGCTGCTGTCGTAGACGTCATCGCTGAGGTCGAAGGCGATCTGCGGGTAGTAGCCCCAGAGCTGGTACTCGGCGAACCCGTTGAAGGCCACGACGACGACGTAGTAGACGTCGCCCTCCATGTACTCGCTGATCTCCAGCGTGTATGGATTCACGTAGTACACGATGTCCTGATTGACGACGTCCTCGACCTGGTAGTCGACGTACTCCTTGCCGGCGAAGATGCCCATGCAGCCCATCTCGGCGGTGAGCAGGTTGCCTTCGGCATCCAGCAGGTAGAGGTCGAAGTCGGAGGTCGTGGGCTTGAACTTCAGCTCGAGGTGGATGTAGCCGGTGTGGTTGACGCCGGGTGTGTTCGCCGGCGTCAGCCTGCGGATCATCACCTGCGTCGTGTCCCAGATGGTGCGCTTGTGGACACCCGGCGAGCTCTGCGTGTTGCTCGAGGTCACGGCCAGAGCCGACGCCGCGACGGTCAGCACCACGAGCGTGACGAGCGTGACCGCCACGATCGCGAGCCTCATTGCCTTGTGCATATCAGACGACCCCCTTCTCGGAACTGAACGTCGCGGAACCGCTTGCGTAGGTACGCCCCACCCCCCCGGCCTTTCGCCCATAAAGGCTGACTCGCCACACTATACTGGCACGCAAGGTCGAAGTAAAAGGATTCGCGTCGCCAGTGGTCGACACACCGTACGCCAGTGGGGGCGGCTATACCAGCCCCTTCGGGGCGCGGGCCGACTCAGAGGGCTTTGAGGATGGCCGCGACCGAGTACTCGTCGGCGAGGCCGGTGGCGGGGTCGCCGACGGCGTGGGCACGCACCTTCCAGGTGCGCTGCGGACGCAGGCGCACGAACCACCAGCCGCTCTCATTGGTCTCGAGCGTGGTCACGGTCACCCAGTCGCCGCCCTTGATCTGCCGCTCGATGGCGACCTCGGCGCCCGGTACGCGCCGCCCGTTCAGCGAGAGCGTGCCGGCGAGGAAGTACGAGGCCGGGAGCGGCACGACCCTGTCGAGGCGCAGGTTCTCGGGGTACGTGAGGGTCACCTTGAAGCCGAGCGTGGTCTCGCCGACCGTCACACCGCCGTCGGGGCCCGCCAGCGGGTCGGCGTAGGGGAGGAAGAGGCTGGGGACGTAGTGCAGCAGCCTCATCGGGGTCACCACGCCGCTGCGCGCGACGGTGAAGGTGTCGCTCAAGCCGTAGCCCCCGTCGGGCAGCGGCGCCGGCAGGTGGTTCTCGACCTCGCCGTAGTGCCGCGCCACCTCGTCCCAGCGGAAGCCGGCGTAGAGGTACTGCTCGACGTCGGCCGGCATGGGCGCCGCGGCCGGGTCGTAGGTGACCTGCCAGCGGTCGTCGACGATCTCGGCCGGCCACTCGAGGCGGCACTCACCCTCGCCGAGCGAGGTCGGCCTGAAGTCGTAGGGCTCGCCGTAGACGGGACCGCGGATGCTCGCGTGCTCCGCGGGATCGGCGGGATAGCGGAACTCCTCGAGGCGGTAGTTCCAGTCGTACGACGGCGACGACCCCACCTCGAGGTCGATCCGCGGGTAGTAGCCCCAGAGCTGATAGTCGGCGGCCTCGTTGAAGGCGACGACGACGAGGTAGTAGGTGTCGCCGGCCATGTCCCGCCGGCCCTCCCCATCGACGGCCACGGTCTGGTCGCGGACCTCGGTGACGGCGTAGTCCACGACCTCGCGCCCGGGGGCCACCGCCATGGTGCCCATCTCCTGCTGCAGCACGGCGCCCTGGTCGTCGAGGAGGTAGAGGTCGAGGTCGGCCCGGGCCGGCTGGAAGGTGAGCTCGGCGTGGATCGTGCCCTCGTGGTCGACGCCGTGCGGCAGGGCGATGACGTGGACCTGCGTCGTGTCCCAGATCGTGCGTTGAGTGGTGCCGGGCGCGATCTGCCTGACGGTCCAGGTGGCCGCCGTCACCGAGCCGGCGAAGAAGAGTGTCGCGAGGGTGCAGAGCACCGCCGCGACGAGCCACGGTCTCGCTGTCCTGCGCATGGTATCCCCCCTGCCGACCGCCGGGCGGACGAGCCGCCCTGCGGTCGCTACCACCTCTGTCCGCGACGCGCGCGGCGCGGGCGCCAGCGAACGACTGCTGGATTAGCTAGTGTACACCCGACAAGGTCGCACGAGAACGTTCGTTGCGTCGCAAGCGGCGCAACGCCGCGAGGACGCCGGTGACGCCAGTGATCGCTTCGGAGACGCACCAATCGAGCACCTGACCGGCACGCTCGGCGAGAGCTCCCCACCGGAGCCCGCCACAGACGCCACCGGGGCGGGCGGGCGCGGGGGCGGCGCCCGGGCCCGCCGGCCGGCCGGCGGGCGGCCCCGCACGAGTCGCCGGCTCGTGCTCGTCGCCGTGGTCGCCGTCCTGCTGGTCTCGGCAGGCCTTCGCCTCTACAACCTCGGCTCGCCCCCCGAGCACA
>JAZBOM010000068.1:0-2513 GCA_036351205.1 Thermoleophilia bacterium
ATGCACCCGCAGTTCATCGGGCGTCCCGGGCGCCTGCCCCTGCTCGAAGCGATGATCGCGCTGGCGCGCGAGACGGCCGGCGTGTGGGTGGCGCCGGCGCACGAGATCGCCGCGCACGCCCGGCGAGCGCGCCCGCTCGCCGCCGGCGCGTCCTGACGCGCCGCGCGCACGCGCGCGTCTGGGCGAAGGGCGTTCCCGGCGCCTCCCAACGCGGCGCACCCTTGGCAGGGCGACGCGCGGTGCTATCATCGAGTGAGTACGACGACCGTCCAAAACGGGAGATCCCATGAGACAGGTCGCTCCGATCGCCGGGCCGCTCGTCGTGACGCAGCGGACGCCGGCGTCGCCGCACCCCGGAGGCCACCGCGGCGCACCCGTGCTCCTCGTCGCCGTAGCACTGCTCGCCTTCCTGCTCGTGAGCGCCGTGTCGGTGCTCGATCCGGACGCCGCAGCCGCCGCGCTCCCCGGCGAGCACCTCTGGGCCGACACCGTGTTCACGACCGGTGTCGACGAGCAGGAGGGGGCGACCGCCGTCGTCACCGACGCCGCCGGCTACCCGATCGTCGTGGGAACGGCGGTCACCTTCGAGCCTGACACGATGGAGGGCTACAAGGACATCCGCTACTACAGCTACGACCTCACCGGCGTCCCCCGCTGGACCGCCGTGCCGACGACCTGGGACAACCCGGACAACCCCGGCTTCGACGACACGGCGTGCGGCGTCGCCGTCGACGACGCGCACGGCTGCGCCTACGTCGTGGGCAAGACCGAGGGTGACGGGACCGGCAGCGACATCGTGGTCCTCAAGCTGCGGGACGTGGATCCCGTGGGTCCGCTGGACGGCGAGCTGCTCTGGGCGCGGACGTTCAACGGCCCCGCCGGCAACGACGACGTGGCCGAGGCGGTCGCGCTCGACAAGTACGGGAACGTGTACGTGACCGGATCGAGCCAGCGTGCCGACAGCACCGAGGACGTGATCACGCTCAAGTACCGTCCTGACGGGACCCTCGCGTGGTCGAGGCGCCACAACAACTCGACGACGCGCTTCGACGCCGGTGTCGCCATCGCCGTGCGCGGCACGGCGGTCTACGTCGCCGGGGTGAGCAGCCGTCTGGGCCACCGCAAGGACGTCGTGCTGATCCGCTACTCGCTCGCCGGCGAACGGCGGTGGGTGCGGTACTACGACGACGCCCTCAACCGTGACGAGACCGTGACGGGCATGGCCGCGACGGTGGGCGCCGTCTACGTCTGCGGGGGCGGCAAGTCCCTGTCCTACGGGCCCGGTGACGCGCTGCTTCTCAAGTACCTGAGCGACGGCACGCGCGCCTGGGTCCGCTGGGTCGCAGGCAGCGGCGGGTACGACGACTACTGGAGCGACGTGGCGGTTGACGACAAGGGTCGCGCCCACGTGACGGGGACCCTCTGCCGCGCGGCGACCGCCGGCGACATCGTGACGCGGATGTACACCACGGGCGGCGCTCTCGTCTGGCAACGGGGATTCTCCAGCGAAGGGTACCTGATGGACGAGTCGACCGCGCTCGCGGTCGGCGGCGTGCGCACGTACGTCTGCGGGGTCGTGCGCGGTCCGGATGCGGACTCGGACATCGTGGTCTTGAAGTACGGCGCCGACGGCGCGACCCTGTGGCAGACCACGTATCCGGACTCGCTCGGCTATCCCGGCGAGGTCGACGAGGGGTTCGACTGGGCCAGCGACATCGCCCTGGCGCCCGGCCTCGTCTACGTCGCCGGCCAGCAGTCGGTGGACCACGGCGGCGGGGCCGAGCCCGACTTCCTCACGCTCGCGATCCAGCGTTGACGGCCGCGCCCGCCCGCCCTCCTCTCCCGCCCCTGCCCTCTCCTCCGTCGGCCGAGAGGGCCGTTGTCACGCACCGGCCAGTCTGAGAGCATTGCCGGCGGACGAGTCCAGCGTCGCCGCGGGTGCGCCCGCGGCGCCCGACCGAGGCCGATGAGATAGACCCGAGCGAGTTCCACGCCCCTGAGGCAGGCCGCGTCGTCACCGGGCCCGAAGGCTACGCGGCCTTCGTCCCGGCACCCCTGCCGCCGCGTCTGCGCTTCTCGAGGGAGCTCGCCCTCGCTCTGTCGAAGGCCGACGCCGCCCTCGGCGAGCTCTGCGGCGTCGGCCGCGAGCTGCCCGACCCCAAACTGCTCGACGCGCCGTTCAAGCGCCAGGAGGCGCTCTGCTCGTCGCGCATCGAGGGCTCGATGGTCTCCCTCTCCGACCTGCTGCTCGACCAGGTCGGGGCCGTGAGCGCCGAGGTGCCGCGCGACTACCTCCGCGAGGTCCGCCGCTGCGTCTCCACGCTGCGCTACGGCGTGCAGCGGCTCGAGGAGGCGCCGCTCTCGCTCGACCTCGTACGTGAGCTGCACGAGTCGCTGCTGCGCGGCGAGGTGGGCGGCTCGCGTACGCCGGGCGAGTTCCGGACCTCGCAGAACTGGATCGGCCCGCCGGGCGCGACCCAGGCCACGGCGACCTACGTGCCGCCGCCGGTCCA
>JAZBOM010000069.1:0-3709 GCA_036351205.1 Thermoleophilia bacterium
GCACTGTTTCGCTCGCGCACGCGATAATCACGGTTATGTAAAGTGGGACGTTGCGACGCCGTTTCCTGCGATCGGCAGCGCCGACAGACGCCCGCGGTGTCCGTCCTCCCTGCTCACGTGACCATAGACGGGCGGGCGCACGCCGGGCGTTCGGCTCTCGTACCTGGCGTGTGCGTGCGCGCAGGAGAGTGTCCGTCAGAGCGACGGCGTGCCCGAGCGGCCAGCGCGGCGCCGCGCGCTTGTCGTGCGCCGCCGCCGCCGCGACGACACCGACGACAGTCATCCTCACCCGCTCGGACTTCGGCACTCCCCCCCGGTGACGGCCGCGTCGGTCGCTTGCAGGGCCTGGCCGACTGGGCTACGTGGCTCGAGGTGAGGTTCGCCCCGGCTCAGCTCCGGACCGCGGCTCTCCGTGCCCCGCGGCCAGTTCCGACCGCTCTAGGAGTCTGCGGAGGTATGAACAATTGGCCATGATCTTGCCCAATTGTTCATAGCTCCACGTGGGTGGCACGGCGGAAGAGTCGATACCTGGTCTGCCAGACGAACGCCCGCGGTGACCGGGCGCGAAGTCGGCTGCGACCAAGGTTGTGAGGCCGACGATGCACGGAAGGCGAACGTATGTTCGCTGCTGTCGCCGGCCGGCGTCCGGTGGCTGCGCCCAGCACCCCCTCCGCTCCGGTGCGAGGTGGGCCGCGAGGCGGCCCCGCACGTGCGGGGGCCTCAGTACGTGATCAGCGAGAAGACGTCGTAGCCCTCGAGCCGGCTGCGGCCGTTGAGCGCCGCGAGCTCGATGATGAAGGCGACGCCCACGACCTTGCCGCCGAGCTTCTCGGCGAGCTCGACCTTGGCCTTCGCGGTACCGCCGGTGGCCAGCAGGTCGTCGTGGATCAGCACGTTCTGCCCCGGCTTGATGGCATCCTCGTGCAGCTCGAGGCGGTCGGTGCCGTACTCGAGAGCGTACTCGGCGTGGACCGTGTTCCACGGCAGCTTGCCGGGTTTGCGCGCGCAGGCGAAGCCCGCGCCGAGGCCGTAGGCCATGGCGGCGCCGAGGATGAACCCGCGCGCCTCCGCCCCGAGCACGACGTCGACGTGCTTGCCGGTGCCGTACTCGACGAGGCGGTCGACGGCCTCGCGCAGGGCGACCGGGTCCTGGAGCATCGGCATGATGTCGCGGAAGAGGATGCCCTCTTTGGGGAAGTCGGGGATCGCGCGGATCTTGCTCGCGAGGTCGAGACGCTCGCTGAGGGGCTCGGTCATCGCTGGCTCCTTGGACTCGGTCGGCACTGGCTCGTTGGGCGCGGTCGGTACTGGCTGCTTGGACTCGCTCGCCACTGGCTGCTTGAACTGGCTCGGCATTGGCTCGTTGGGCTCGCTCGGCTGCCGCACGGCGCCGGCCGTGCGCGGCGGGGCCGCGGCGCGGGGGTCACGCCCCTCCGCGGCCTCCGGTCATACGCTGGATGATGCGCGTGAGCAGCAGCTGGCGCAGCTGCGACATGGCCTGGACGATCTCTTCGAGCTCGTCGAGGGCCTCGCGGCGGCGCTCCTCGCGCTGTGAGCGCAGGCCGGGCAGCGAGACCTGCTCGATGAGGCCCGCCTCGCGGTCGACGGCGCTCTTGAGCAGGCGGAGGTTCTTGGGCCTCAGGCCGTGGCGCGCGAGCTCGACCGCCGCCCCCACGATGCCCGCCTCGGTCTGCGTGTAGCGCCGTACGCCGCTGACCTGCCTGCCGCGGACGAGCTCGAACTCCTCGAGCTCGTCGAGGAGGGCGGTGTCGGCGCCGGTGGCCTGCAGGAGCTCCTCGGCCGTGAACTCGCGACCGTCGGCCGGGAGCACGAGGTCGACCTTGCGGATGCCCTGCCGCGTGGGCGCCAGCGTCTCGCTCGGGCTGCGCTCGAGCTCGCGACGGATCACCTTGAGCGGCAGGTACTCGTCGCGCTGCATGGCGAGCACGCGGACCAGGCGGCGGAAGTCGGTCTCCGAGAAGAGCCGGTAGCCGGACTTGGTGCGCTGCGGCATCACCAGACCCTGCTCCTCGAGGTAGCGGAGCTTGCTCACGCTGATGTCGGGGAACTCGGGGCGCAGGCGCTCGACCACCGACCCGATGGTCAGCAGCTTCTCGGCGCCGACGTCGAACAGCAGCTCGGGGCTCTCGGTCGCGCTCACGGCGTGCGAAGGGCCGGCCGGGTCACGGCGCCAGGAAGGTCAGTTTGTACTTGCCGATCTGGATCTCGTCGCCGTCGGCCAGCACGCTGCGGTCGCCGCGCCGCCGGTTGACGTAGGTGCCGTTGAGGCTGCCCTCATCGGAGATGACGTAGCGGTCGCCCTCGCGCTCGACGACGGCGTGGTGCCGTGAGACGGTCACGTCGTCGAGGAAGATGTCGGCCTTGGGGTGCCGGCCCAGCGTGAGGCGCTCGTGCTCGTCGTCGAGCGCGTAGTACTCGCCCGCCCGCCCCCCGCCGCAGCGCACGACGAGCGCCGCGCCTTTGACGGGGCGCTGCTCGGCGTCGACGTCGACGCACTCATCGGCCGGCGGCGGGTAGCTGACCGTGGTCTGGGCGTCGTCGGGCGTCGTGAGCAGGCTGGCGGCGCAGCGCGCGCAGAAGGCGGCGCCGTCGTCGTTCTTGTAGCCGCACTGCGGGCAGAACACCGTCAGGCCTCGGGGGTGCCCTCGTCGGCGGCAGGCTCGTCGCCGGCGGAGGCGGCGTCGCTCGGGTCGGCGGCCGCGGCGTCGCCCTCGTCGGCCGAGGCCTCGGGCACCTTGCCGGCGAGGATGCGCGACAGCGCGTCGACGTCGACCGCGTCGATCACGGCCTCGCCCTCGCTGTGGGCGCGCTGCAGGCGCATGACGAGCTCGGCCCGCAGGATGTCGAGCTTGCCTTGCAGGATGCGCCGCCGCCGCGAGATCTCACGCTCTTCGGCCTCGAGCTGGGTGATCAGGGCGCGCAGCTCATCGTCGGAGCTTGACACCAGGTCGACGATGTCGTCCATCGTGACGATCCCTCCCCTAGGCGGCGTGGACCACAGACAATAGCCCAGGCGGCCTCAACGTTCAAGTTCAGGTTGAGGTGGGGCGCCGGACCCGCCCTGCCCCGGTGCCGGTCGAGCGACGGCGACGACGCCGCGCGCCTCGAGCCGGGTGATCGCCTTGAGGGCGTCGTACTCGTCGGCGTCGGCGCCCACGAGCACCCCGTCGACGATGTCGCCGACGGTCCGCGCGCCGGGGCCGAGGTAGCCGAGCACGCGCGACTCGAGCGCGTCGCGCGCCTGGCCCTGGAGCAGGCGCGCGTAGGCCGGCGCCGGCAGCGTGCGGCGCAACTCGGCGAGCTCGTCGATGCGGCGCATGCCCTCCATCAGCAGCGACGCGGTGGGCAGGTTGCACTGCTCATCGCCGATCGCGCTCGTGGGCTCGAAGCGGAAGCGCCCTTCCTTCACGGCGAGCAGGGCGTAGAACGACTTCTCGGGGCCCAGCGACCCGCAGGAGGCGCCGACCAGGCGACCGTCGCGGAACACGAGGCGCCCCACCTCGACGCCGTCGTGGGTGTGCAGCAGCACGAGGCCGGTCTTGCTCCCCAGCGCCGTCATCTCGATGAGGCTGGCGAGCGGCAGCTCTCTGAGGTCTCCTTCGAGGCTCATGGTCGCGGCGGCTCCCTGCGTGTCCCGTCCGACAGTACATCACACTCCCCCGTCACTCGCAGCCTGCGACGCGAGGCC
>JAZBOM010000070.1:0-2558 GCA_036351205.1 Thermoleophilia bacterium
GGGGGGGGGAGCCGAAAGGCTCCCCCCGCCGCTCACCTCACAGGCCGGTCGGTGGCGCCGACCTCGCAGCCCGCTCGGCCTCCGTCTGCTCTGCCTCCACGGCAGGCGGCTACCTCACGCGGATCTCGGCGAAGAACTCGCCTCCGTACCCGAGGTAGACGTGCAGGCGGTAGGTGCCCTTCTCGAGCACCTTCGTGTTCAGGTTGTAGAAGTACTGGTCGAGGCCGCGGTTGTAGCGGAACTCGATGCTGGTCTTGGGCGCGGAGCTCGACCTCGGGTCGAACTCGGGCCCCCAGACGTCGCCCTCGAGCTTCGCCAGCTGCAGCGTCGGTGTCAGGCCACGCACTGGGGCGCCGGCGGCGTCGAAGACACGGAACCTGACCGGGAGGCTGCCGCCCTTGACGACGGTGACGTCCGTCGCACTCAGCGGCGGCAGCAGAGTGTAGGTGAACGGTGTGAACGTGGCCGAGATGGTGGCGTCGGCGTCGACGTCGTCGAAGGTGTAGCTCGTCACCCGCCCGACCGACTCACCATCCACGAGCACGTCCTCGACCATGTAGCCCAGGTCGGGCGTGATCGTGAACGTCTGGCTGCCGCCGGCGGCGACCCACACGTCGCCGCTGGGGTCGATCACCCCACCCGGTCCGGCCGTGGCCGAGATCGTGTAGGCGACCGCCGCCGTCTCGTCGGTCAGGTTCGTCCATGCGGCCGCCTGCCCGACCATCAGCCAGGCGCGCTCGGGGTCGAACCTGAAGGTCAGGTCGGAGCTGTGGGCCACGTAGCGGCTGCCCGCCCCGGTCGTGCCGCGGATGACGAGGGCGCCGTCGTTCACGCCCGGGGTGGCGTCGCGATTGAGCCACATGCCCGAGACCCAGCCGCTGTCGGAGCCGGTGCTGGTCATCGCCGGGCTGTAGCGCGCGTCGATCACGGCGCCGGCCGGGGTCTCCGTGAACCACCAGATGCGGTTGGCGATGAACCCGTAGTCCTCCGCGGGGTAGGCCCCCGTGACCGGACTCGCCTCGCCGGCGACGTTGACCCAGCGGTGGATGCCGCCGAAGGTGTCGCTGTTGGCCGTGCTGCCCTGGGCGATGCTGCCGGTGAGCAGCCCCGA
The DNA here is from genome assembly GCA_036351205.1 of Thermoleophilia bacterium. Taxonomy (GTDB): domain Bacteria; phylum Actinomycetota; class Thermoleophilia; order UBA2241; family UBA2241; genus UBA2241. The sequence goes on from JAZBOM010000070.1 coordinate 1,112, forward strand.
GCCGTTGAGGAACGAGTAGTTGTTGCCGGAGTAGTTGTCGCCCATGTAGCCGCCGCCTCGCTCGAAGAACGCGAGGAGCCGCTCCTGGGCGAGGGTGTTGGTCGGCCAGGAGGCACCCTCGTTCCAGATGAAGTCGTAGCCCAGCAGCGGGTCGTCGGCCCCGGTCGAGAGGGAGATCGACCCGGTGCCCCCGGTCGTGACGTAGCCGACGTTCTCGGGGCCGAAGATCTTCGTCATGACGCCGAAGGGCACGTACGGCGGCGGCGCGAAGGTCGTGCGCAGCACGGCGACCTTGGGCGCCTCGGCGACCATCGTCGCCGCCGGCATCTCGACGCCGACGCTGCGCTCGAACCAGATGCCGGCTTGCGCGCCGACGGCGCCGAGCGCCGCGGCGGTCGTGTCGTCGGCCGGGAAGATCAGGCTGCCGGCCGGCATGCGCCCGCCGGTCGTGCTGTCGAAGGCCTCCTCGGCGATCGCGCCGCGGACGCCGTCCCGGAGCAGGTCCATGATGGCGCTGAACTCACGGACGCCCTTCAGTGAGACCGCGTACCACTCCGACGGTGCGTCGACGCCGTCACGGACGCCGCCGATCAGCTCGTTGGCGTCGCCGACGGCGCTCGTCGGCGGCGCGAAGGTGGCGTCGCCGCGCGGCACCTCGACCACGTCGGCGCCCCAGACCAGCCCGTGGCTCCAGGCGGCCGGTGTCGCATAGAGGTCGAAGATGCGGTCGACGATGTCGACGCCGCGGCCGAGCGCCTCGCGGGCGAGGCCGCGCATCGCCTGGTCCATCCACACGACATAGGAGCCGGCCTCGTAGGTGGCGCCGTTCCAGGCGAAGTCGGCGGCGAGGCGCGTGACCTCGACCCTGTTGTCGAGGAGGAACTGCGCCAGGCGGTTGGCCTCGATGTCGCTGCGCTGTCCGTCGCCGAACGGGATGACGTACGCCTTCGGGTAGTCGTACATCCAGTTGTGCCAGTAGTCGTCGAAACCGCGCTCGACGAGGATCGGGTCGTTCTCGATCGCGTACGGATCCCAGGCGGCGTCCTCGACCCCGCGGCGGAAGCGCTCGAGCTGGTCGCCGAGCATGTCGTGGCGGTTGTCGACCCAGAAGTCCGCCGAGGAGTAGATGGCGAGGTAGTGCGCGCCCTTGCCGATGCGCCGGTCGGTGCTGGGGTTCGAGTTCGAGCCCGGCACCTCGACGGTCGAGGAGTCGACGGCGACCGTGGCCATGATGGTCTGGCCGTAGAAGGGACCCCAGTCGTCCCAGCCTTGGGCGTAGGCGGGCCCGCGGTCGGGTGAGCCCGCGGTGATGGCGGCGGTGCCGCCGCCCGACGCGGGCAGGTCGGAGTAGTCGGGGTGCACGTAGCTGAACGTCGTCCCGCTCGGCTTCTCGGTGATCGTGAAGACGCCGTTGTAGCGGCCGTCCCCGACGCCGAGCACCGAGACC
>JAZBOM010000071.1:0-3330 GCA_036351205.1 Thermoleophilia bacterium
ACGGGGACGTCCCCGAGCGACGTGGTCGTCGGCGATCTCACCGCGGACGGCGTCCCCGATGTGGCCACGGCGGACGGGGACGGTCTCAGCATCCTCGCCGGCGACGGCGCGGGCGGTCTCTACGCTCCGCTGCACCTGTCCGTCGGGGAAGGCTGCCGGCGCATCGTCGCCGGCGATCTCGACCTCGACGGCGCGCTCGACCTCGCGTTCACGAGGAACTCCTGGGATGACTACTCCGGCTTCGGGGTGCTGCTCGGGGACGGCGCCGGCGCCTTCTCGCCTCTCGTCACGTACAGCACGTACCTCGAGCCCGGCGATCTGGCAGTGTGCGAGCTGAGCGCCGACGGCTTGCCGGACCTCGTCACCACCGATCATCTGGAGGGCGACGCCGAGGTCAGCGCGTTCCTCGGCGACGGCACGGGCACCCTCGCCTACACCTCCCGGACGCTGTTCAGCCGCGACCTGACCGCCTCGGGGCTCGCCGTGGGCGACCTGAACCGGGACGGTCGCGACGACGTGGTGTCGACCGGCTATCGCCCGGGGTACGTGATCGACGGGGTGACCGTGCCGCCGGGTCCGCCGCGCATCTACGTCATGCTCAGCGACGGCTACCACGACGGCTTCTTCCTCGAGCCGACGTCGTTCCTCGCCGGTCGCGTCCCCGGAGAAGTGATCGCGGCCGACCTCAACGGCGACCATCGGCCGGACCTGGCGACGACTGACCTGGACACCGAGAGCCTGAGCGTGCGGATGAACGGGGTGTTGCCGCGGCTGATCGCCCTGCGGCCCAGACTCGCCCGCATCGGCAGCGTGGTCACCCTGACCGGGAGGCGCTTCGGCAGCGGTGGAGTCGTGTACTTCGGCAGCACTCCTGCGACCGACTACCTTCGATGGGGCAACTTCAGGATCATGGTCAGGGTCCCCGAGGGTACCGCCACGGGCAGCGTCGAGGTGACCGTCCGGACGATCATCGGCCGGAGTACGCCCAAGGCGTTCGTCCGCCTCTAGATCCAGCGTCTTGAAGGGCCGGCTCGGCCCGGTCGAGCGGCGGCACGGCCTCGGGTAGCATGACGCCATGCCCGACGCCCAGCCGAACCGTACTCGCGACCTGGGCGTCCTCGCTCTCGTCGTCATCGCGCCGGTCTGGGGCTACAGCTGGGTCGTGATCAAGGTCGCGCTCGACTACGCGCGCCCCTTCACCTACATCGCCCTCGTCACGGCGCTGTGTACCGCCTGCTTCTTCCTCGCCCTCGTCGTCGCGCGGCGGCCGCTGCGGCCGCCGCCCCTCGTGTGGACGGCGGCGATCGGCCTCCTGCAGACGGCCCTCTTCAACAGCCTGGCCACCCTCGCGCTCGACGTGGGAGGAGCCGGCAAGGTCTCGGTGCTCGCGTACACGATGCCGTTCTGGCTGCTGCTCCTGGCCTGGGCCTTCCTCGGCGAGCGGCTCGGCGGCCTGCAGTGGCCGGCCGTCGCGCTCGCCTTCGCCGGCCTCGTCCTCGTGGTGCGCCCCTGGGACATCGGGGGAGCCCTGAGCGGCGTCCTGGCCTGCTCGGCCGGGCTTGTCTGGGCCGCGGCAGCACTGCTGATCAAGCTCCTGCAGCGGCGATCGCATGTCGATACGCTCTCCCTGACCGCCTGGCAGATGGCCTTCGGCGCCGTTCCGCTGATCGCCATCGCCGTGCTGACGGAGAGCGGCCGGCCCCAGTGGACGGGCACGTTCGTCGCGTGTGTCGCCTACACGGTGCTCCTCTCGAGCGGCCTGTGCTACCTCCTCTGGTTCATCGCCCTGCGCGCCCTCTCGGCGGGGGCGGCCGGCATGGGCACGCTGGCGGTGCCGGTGATCGGCGTCATGGCCGCCTGGGTCCAGCTCGGGGAGCGGCCGCTCGCGGTGGAAGCCGTCGGCATGGCCCTCATCGTCGCCGGGCTCGCCCTGCTCGCGGCGTTCGGCGTGCGCGCCGCCCGCCGCGGCAGGGGCGCGGTCGGCGAGGAGCCCGTCATCCCGCCGGTCATCGACTGAGGGACGCGAGCCGCCGGGGCCGTCCCCGGCCCACGCCCGCCGCGCGGCGACGCGGGCCGGCGGCGCCCCGCGCGGAGGAGCCTCACCGACGGCGTCTCGTTTACGAAGTAGACCCGCCGGAAACGTCCCCGTACATGTCATGCGCCTTCGAGCCGGGAAGACCCGGCTTTCTTGTTAGGAGTGAGTGCCTTGAGAGCGATCGTCCAAGAACAGTACGGCTCGACTGATGTCCTCAGGCTCCGCGACGTCGACCAGCCCGAGACTGCCCACGACGAGGTGCTGGTGCGCGTGCGTGCCGCCGGGGTGGATCGCGGCGTCTGGCACCTTATGACCGGCCGGCCGTACCCGGTGCGTCTCGCGGGCTACGGGCTGCGGGCGCCGAAGAATCCCGTCCTGGGCATGGACCTGGCCGGCGTCGTGGAGGCGACCGGGCAGGATGTCACCGGGTTCCGCCCCGGCGACGAGGTGTTCGGCGTGGGCACGGGCGCCTTCGCTGAGTACGCCCGTGCCCCGCAGGACACGCTCGCGCCCAAGCCCGGCAACCTCACCTTCGAGCAGGCGGGCGTGGTCGCCACCTCCGGCACTGCCGCCCTGCAGGCCTTGCGCGACCACGGCCGGGTCGAGCCGGGGCAGAGCGTCCTGGTCATCGGCGCCTCGGGGGGTGTGGGGACCTTCGCGGTGCAGCTGGCCAAGGCTGTCGGCGCTGAGGTCGCCGCCGTCTGCAGCGCCTCGAAGGTGGACCTGGTGCGCTCCTTGGGCGCCGACCGGATCATCGACTATGAGCGTGAGGACTTCGCCGACGGGAGGCGACAGTACGACGTGATCCTCGACATCGGGGGGAACGCGTCGCTGTCACGACTCCGGCGAGCCCTCGCCCCGAAGGCGCGACTCGTGATCGCCGGAGGCGAGACCGGAGGCCGGTGGCTCGGCGGCACCGATCGCCAGATCCGGGCGCTCGTCCTGTCACCCTTCGTGAGTCAGACGTTGACGACGTTCATCTCCAGAGCGAACCACGACGACCTGATGATCCTCAAGAGGATGATCGAGGACGGCAAGGTCACACCGGTCGTAGACCGGACCTACCCGCTGAGCGAGGTCCCGAAGGCGATCCGCTATCTGGAGGAGGGGCGCGCTCGAGGGAAGATCGCGATCGCCGCCTGAGACCGGCACGCGACCGCCGATCGAGACCCGCCACCGATCAAGACCCGCAGACCCCGCCCGGGCTCGCGACCCGGCGACGCCGACGCACATGGCGTCAACGCCGCGTCGCGGGCGGGGCGACGACAGGAGACTCACCCATGACACGACGACTC
>JAZBOM010000072.1:0-11295 GCA_036351205.1 Thermoleophilia bacterium
GCCCTCTGGGAGCGCAACCGGCGGTGCTACGGCATCACCGTCGACCGCCGCGCCGACTACCTGCGCTGGCGCGTCAACGACGACCCCTACATCGAGCACGAGTACCTCACCATGCACGGCGACGACGGTCTCCTGGGGTACGTCATCTCCTACGTCCAGCGGGACACGCTGTACGTCGTGGACGTGCTCGTGGACGGTGCGCGCACCGACCTCTTCCGCCACCTCCTCGCCGCCCTGGTCCGCCGGGGCCGGGAGCTCGGCGTCACCCGCCTCAGGTGCGTGACGCTGCGTCACTCCCGTCTCCTCCCGCGCAGCTTGAGGAGCGCCGGCTTCCTCGACACGGCCGTGCTCTGGCCGACCGCCTTCATCAGCAGCCGTCGTCCGCGTCAGTTCTTCCTCTACATCCCGGAGGAGCTGCGGGACGATCCCAAGGTCTCCGATCGTGCCGGCTGGTACATCACGGAGCTCGTCCTCGAGGGACGACTGCGAGGGGCCTCGCCGGCATGAGAGACGAAAGGACGCAGGCATGGACGTAGTCGATTTCCGCGTACGGCTCCGGACGGAGCACATGCTCGGCCCCTGGGACCCGGACGACCCGGCGCCCCACTTCTCGCAGTACATCACCCTGTACAAGATGCGGCCCCGGCTCACGCCGCTGGCCATGCCCGAGTACATCGCCACGATGAACGGCGGCGGGGTCGCACGGGGCGTCGTCTGCGGGGGTTCCATCGAGGACAACGACCACCTCATGGAGGTCCGCAGCTCTCTCGACGAAGACCCCTTCTACTACATCGCCGGCGTCCACCCGAAGTACGGCGTCCGCCGCAACCTGGAGGAGCTGGAGCGCTGCCGTGAGGCCGGCTTCCTGGGCGTCAACATCAGCCCCTGGATCTGGGGGGTCCCGGCCAATGCCAGCGTGCTGTACCCGCTCTACGCGTACTGCGAGAGCCACAACCTGGTCGCCATCGTCCACGGCAGCCTGCACTACAACCGCTTCCAGAGCATGTGGCTCGGCGACCCCAAGTACATGGACGAGATCGCCATCGACTTCCCGAACCTCAAGCTGGTGGTCTCGCACGCCGGCAACGGCTTCGGCGTGCTGGGCCTGGCCGTGGCGCAGAAGCACCCGAACATCTTCCTCGAGTTCAGCGCCCTCTGGCCGCAGTACCTCCCCGAGGCGACGCTTCAGGCCGTCAACTCGTACTTGAAGGACCGCTGCCTGTTCGGCACGGACTACCCGCTGGTCGAGTTCGGCGCCGCCGTCGAGGCCTGGACCGGCGCCGTCAAGCCCGAGGTGAGGGAGCTGTTCTTCGCGCAGAACGCGGAGCGGTGCCTGTTCGGCGAGCCGCGCTGAGCCGCGCGCCCGCGCGCTGAAGCACGCGGACTCAGGCCCGCGCCGCGGCCGCCGCCGCGGCGCGGGCCGTCTGCTCCCCGAAGCGGAGAGCCCTCAGCGCCTGACGCCGGCGAGGACCTCGGTGAGCAGCGCCACGATGCGGCGCGCCGAGACGCGCTCCGGGTCGAGCGTCGGGTCGTAGATGGTCACGTCGGCGCCCAGGAAGCCCGGTGTCGCCGCCAGGGGTACGAGCAGCCGGCCGAGCTCGTCCCAGGTGAGGCCGCCGGGCAGCGGGGAGTCCACACCGGGGAAGACGTGGTTCGACAGCACGTCGAGATCGAGGTGGAGCCAGAAGTGCCCGGGGTCTCCGGCGAGGGCGCGGGCCGCGTAGGCGCCGACGCGCCCCGGGCCGTGGCGCCGCACGCCCGCGTCGTCGACGTGATGAGCGTCGGCGAGATCGACGTGCGGGTCCGGCGCCCCCGCGGCGACCATCTCCCAGCGGTCGCGGGCCCCGAGGACCCACACGTCGCGGGCTTCGACGAGCGGGTGCCGGGCGCCGAGACGTGTCAGCGCGTCGGGGCCGTCGCCGGTGAGGACGCGGAGCTCCATGTCGGCCAGCGCGCCGCCGGTCGGCGACGTGGCCGCGTCGTAGGTGTCGTAGTGACCGTCGACGAAGGCGAGGCCGACGCGCCCGTGAACGAGCTGCAGGGCGGCGGCGATGCCGGGGAGCACGCCGCAGCAGCCGCCGAGGACCAGGATCGGGCGGTGCTCGTCGAGCTGCCCCACGATGGTGTCGCGCAACTCGCGCGAGGCGGCGGCCAGCTGCTCGAGGGCGATCACGCCCGAGACCGGATCGGGCTCGGGGTCGGTGATGGCGATGTCGAGGTCGCCGAGCTCCTCGACGCCGAGGTGCGCCGTCTCGAGGGCGTTGACGAGCCCGGCCGCGCGCAGCGCGCCCGGGGCCAGGTTGACGCCTTGCGCGCGCGCCTCGGACTCGAACGGCGCACCGATGAGGGCGACGGCGCGGTAGGGCCGCTCCGGCGCCTGCCGCGGCCTGAAGATCGCTCGTCCCCGGTCCATGGGCTCAGGGATTCCCGGCGAGCGCGGCGGCTACCCGTTCGGCGAGGCCCGGGCCGAGGACCTCGTCGATGCCCCCGTTGTCGGCGGCGAGCTCGTGGAACGCCTCGATGCCGCGACGGTCGAGGAAGCTGCGGACGAGGCGGATCGCGCCGCCGTGGGTCACGGCGAGGACGGCGCGGCCGTCGAGCGCCGCGTCGCCGAGAGCGGCGAGCACGCGGCGCTGCTGCTCGGCGAGGCTCTCGCCGCCGGGGAAGCGGAACGTCTCCGGGTGCTCGCGGTAGGCGCGCCACTCCGCCGGCTCTTCGCGGACGATGTCGACGTAGGGCCGCCCCTCCCAGCGTCCGCGGTGCGTCTCGGCGAGGCGCGGGTCGACGACGATCGGCAGCGGGCGCGCCGGCGCGCCGGCGCCGCCCACGGCGGCGCCCGTGCGGCCGCTCTGGGGCCGGCCGGCCGGCGGCGGCGTCGGTTCGTCGGTCGGCAGCCGGCCGAGCAGCTCCTCGCGCACGAGCTCGGCGGTCTCGCGGGCGCGCCGCAGGTGGCTGGTGACGATGAGCTCGATGCCGCGCCCGTGGAAGGCGCGCCCGCGGGCGCGCGCCTGGGCGCGGCCGGCCTCGTTGAGCCCGACGTCCCGCCACCCCTGGCAGCGCGCCGGCTCCACGTTCCAGTCGGTCTGGCCGTGGCGCAGCAGGAAGAGCGTCACGCGGTCACCGTCGCGTCGGGGGTCGTCGACGTCGTCCGGCGTCAGTGGAAGGTGAGCAGCGTGTCGCCGCGGACCCCGAGGCGCAGGGTCTCGACCGAGACGACCTCGTCGGGCGGGATGTTGCCGAGGTTCACGTTGGCGCCGAACTGCTTGATGAACCAGGTCTGCTGGCTCTTGACGGGGGCCTCGAAGAGCAGTCGCTCGGCGCTGACCGCGCTGACGATCTCGTCGAGCAGGCCCTCCTTGACGTCGCCGCCCGCCTGGTAGATGCCCACCGTGCCCGACTCGCGCCCCTCGGTGATGACCTTCCAGGCGCCGGCGTCGAGCTCGCGCCTGATCGAGTCGACCCACTTGTAGGGGGCGATCACGACCTCGGCGTCCTTGCTGCCCACCTCGCTCAGGACCTTGAACTCCTTGCTCAGACGCTTGAGGAGGGCGACCTTGTCGTTCTCGTCCATGGCGACGGTGCCGTCGGAGACCTCGATGTGGTCCATGCCGAGCTCGCGGACCGTCCCCAGGTACTCCTCGAGCTTGTTCTGCCGCAGGCAGACCTCGAAGAACGTGCCGCCGAAGCAGACCGGGATGCCGTTGCCCTGGTACAGCTCGACCTTCTCCTTGAGATTGGGCGTGACGACCGCCGTGCCCCAGCCGAGTTTGACGATGTCGACACAGTCGCGCGCGACCTCGAGGAGGTCGCGCACCTGCTGCAGGCTCGAGCCCTTGTCGAGGACGTGGGTGATGCCGCTCTCGCGCGGCTTCGCCGTGCGCTGCGGCAGCTTCAGGTAGTCGAACATGGCGTCCTCCCGGGGCGAGGCGCGGTCGCCGTCATCGTCGTCGCCATCCTAGCAAAGGCCTCCGGGCGGCGCGCGGAGCGGCACGGGGCTGTCTACGGGTGGTGCAGGAGGGCGCGACCTCGCCGCGCCGCACACCTACCCCTCTTCGGAGGCCGGCGCCCTGCGGGCGTGCTCACCCCTCGCCCTGCGCCGCGGCGGCGGTCTCCGCCGGCACCTGTTGGGTGATGCAGTGCACGCCGCCGCCGCCGTAGCCGACGACGGGCGTGGGCACTCCGACGACTTCCCGGTCGGGGAAGATCGCGCCGAGGCGCTCCAGTGCGGGCAGGTCGTCGGCGGTGCCGGCCGTCGGCACGACCACGCCGCCGTTCGCCTGGTAGAAGTTCACGTAGGTCTCGACCAGGTCCTTCCCGCCGAGGCGCAGCGGGCGGCTGCGCAGGTCGAGCTCGACGACCTCGAGCGGCCTGCCGAGCGCGTCGGTCGTCTCGAGCCGGCGCCGGTTCTCGGTCAGGTTCTCGAAGTCCGGGTGCCGCGGGTCGCGCACCATGTGCAGCAGCACACGTGCCGGGCCGATGAAGGCCGCGACCCCGTCGACGTGCCCGTCGGTGTCGGGGTCCTCCTCGAGGCCGAGACCGGACTTCAGCCAGATCACCTTGTCGACGCCGAGATAGTCGCTGAGCTCGCGCTCGATCTCGTCGCTGGTCATGCCCGGGTTGCGTGAAGGGTGCAGCAGGCAGCTCTCGGTGGTGATGAGGGTGCCCTCGCCGTCGACGGAGATCGACCCGCCCTCGAGGACCATCGGCGACGGGTAGCGCGGCAAGCCGAGATGCCGGGCCAGTCCCTCGCCGATGCGGGCGTCGTCGCCGTAGGGCACGTAGCGCTCGCCCCACGAGTTGAAGGCGAAGTCGGCGAGTGCCCGCCCGCCGGCCGGGCGACGTACGACATTGGGCCCGCTGTCGCGGATCCAGGAATCGTCGAGGGGCATCTCGACGACGTCGATACCCTGGGAGCCGCAGTAGCTGCGTGCCTCGGCGCCCTCGCCGGGCCGGGCCAGCACGGTGACGGGCTCGAAGCGAGCGATGGCCCGCGCGACGGCGGCGTAGGTGTGCTGGGCGAGCATGTAGTGTTCGGCCCAGTAGGCCCGCGTTCGCGTGGGCCAGGCGATCAGGCAACGCTCGTGCGGCTCGAACTCGGCCGGCATGCGGTAGCCGTCGGCCCGCGGCGAGCGTTGCGCGGGCCCGGGGCCGCGGGGTGAGGCGTGCGCTGCGTCCGTCATCCTGTCCTCCCGGTCTCGGGTCGCGGGTCTCGGCCGCACGGCCGTTGACGCTCCTCCGTCGAGCATATCTAATCGGCTCCGGCGGGTGTCCGGGCGGTCTGCCCGAAGCCGCCATCGGTGCGCCCGGGAGAGCGGATCACGCGAGAGGTGCTGGGATGACGCGAGAGGTGACGCTGGCGGCCACGCAGATGGCCTGCAGCTGGGAGCTCGAGGAGAATCTCGACAGGGCCGAGGCGCTGGTCCGCGAGGCGGCCGGGCTCGGCGCACAGGTCGTGCTCCTGCAGGAGTTGTTCGCGACGCCCTACTTCTGCATCGACCAGGACGCACGCCACTTCGACCTTGCGCGGGCGATCGACGGCCACCCCATGGTCGAGCGTTTCCGGCGCCTCGCCGCCGAGCTCGGCGTCGTCCTCCCCCTCAGCGTCTTCGAGCGCGCCGGTCAGGCCTTCTTCAACGCCCTGGTGATGATCGACGCCGACGGCGCCGCGCTCGGCGTCTATCGCAAGACCCACATCCCCCACGCCGCCGGCTACCACGAGAAGTACTACTTCTCGCCCGGAGACACCGGCTTCAAGGTCTGGCGCACTCGTTTCGGGGTACTCGGGGCGGGGATCTGCTGGGACCAGTGGTTCCCCGAGAGCGGCCGCAGCATGGCCCTCATGGGGGCCGAGGTGCTGCTCTTCCCCACTGCGATCGGATCCGACCCCCCCGCCCCCGAGGCCGACTCCCGGGACGCCTGGCAGCGCGTGCAGCAGGGGCAGGCGGCCGCCAATCTCATGCCGCTCGTCGCCTCCAACCGGATCGGCCTGGAGCAGGGCGCGTCGACCGAGATGCGCTTCTACGGCTCGTCCTTCATCGCCGACCAGACAGGCGCCCTGGTGGCGGAGGCCTCGCGCGACCGCCAGGAGGTCGTGACGGCGACCTTCGACCTCGACGAGGTGCGCCGCTACCGCGAGCGCTGGGCGATGTTCAGGGACCGGCGGCCCGAGCTCTACGGGCCGCTCCTCACGCTGGACGGCGCCCGACCCGGCGGCGGCGCGGGGTAGCGGGTCAGCCCGGTCGGGTCAGAAGCGCGCGACGAGCTCCTCGAGCTTGGCTCGCGCGCCCGCCGAGATCTGCTCGTACAGACTCACGCCGTGGCTGTCCATGGCCACGACCAGCGGGCCGAAGTCGCGCACGCGGAACCTCCACAGGCACTCGGGCATGAGCTCCTCGAATTCGACGGCCTCGATCTCCTCGATCTGGGTCGTCTCGAGGGCCGCGGCGCCCCCGGTGATCGCCAGGTAGACGCCGCCGAACTCCTCGAGCACCGGGAGCGAGTCGGCGAGCAGCCCGCCCTTGCCGATGATGGCGCGCACGCCGTACTGCTCCATGAGGCCGCGCGTGAAGCGGTTCATGCGCGCGCTCGTCGTCGTGCCGATGCAGACCTTCTCGTAGCGGCCGGGCCCGAGCTTGCGCACGTTGGGCGCGGTGTGGATGAGGACGGCGCCCGTCAGGTCCATCGCCGGGGTCTCGCCGCGGTCGAACATCGCGATCTGGGTCGCGTCGCGGATGCCGATCACGTGGCCGTCGATGCGCAGCGTCTGCCCGGCGCGGAGCTCGCGCAGGGCGTCGAGGTCGGTGAGGGGGAAGGTGAGGCGCAGCTCGCCGCCGGGGGCGCCGGGCGTGGTCGTGTCGGTCATCGTCGTCTCCTCCCCGCTCAGAACCCGTAGGTGACGTCGCCGGCCGCGGTGACGACGGCGCTCGCGCGCCGCGCCGCCCAGCACTGCAGGTTCACGGCCACCGGGTTCTGGGTGATGTGCGTGTGGGCGTGCTCGATGTTGACGCCGAGCACGGTGGTGCGGCCGCCGAGCCCCATCGGGCCGATGCCGAGCTCGTTGGCGGCGGCGAGGAGCTCGTCCTCGAGCGCCGCCACGACGGGGTCGTCGTTGTGCGTGCCCAGCGGCCGCAGCACGGCCCGCTTGGCGAGCGCCGCGCAGAGGTCGGCGGTGCCGCCGAGGCCGACGCCGACGATCGTCGGCGGGCACGGCTTCGGACCCGCCTCGACGATGCACTCGAGGATGAAGCGTTTGACCCCGGCGACGCCGTCGGCCGGGATCAGCATCTTGAGGAAGCTCATGTTCTCGCTCCCCGACCCCTTGGGCAGGCAGTGGAGCTTGAGGCCGTCGGCGGGCACGTCGGCGCCGGGCAGACGCGGGCCGTCCTCGGCCGCGCCCGGCACGAACTCGTAGTGCATCGCGGGCAGGTGGCGGCCGGTGTTCGTCATCGTGTTCTTGCGCGTCAGCGGGTGAACGGCGTTGGGCCGCAGGGGGTGCTCGACGGTCGCGCGCCCGGTGCCCCGCTTCACGGCGGCGGTCACGCGCGCGAGGTTGAACGCGCACTCCTCGCCGACCTCGAGCCAGAAGACCACCGTGCCGGTGTCCTGGCAGACGAGGTTCTCGTCGCGCTCCGCGATCTCGACGTTCTCGAGCATGATGTCGAGGAAGCGGCGGCCGCTCTCGTCGGTCTCGTTCGCGCGCGCCCGCGCCAGTGCTGCCTTGAGGTCGGGCGGCAGCACCTTGAGGGCGCGGACGTAGAGCTGGCTGGCCGCCTCTTCGACGGCCTCGTAGAGGTGGGCTGGTATCTCGTTCGTCGCCGGCATCGCTTCGCTCCCGGGTGGTGGCTGCGGAGTCTCGACTCTACCGCGCGGGCCGGGGGCCGTCACGCGCGGCGCTCAGACCTCGGCCGGCGGCGCCGGGCCGCTCAGACCTTGCTGAGCATGGCGATGCCGCTCAGGAAGAGGACCACGGCGAGGGCGATCCGCAGCCAGCGGGTCGGCGCGCGGATCGTGAGGTGCGAGCCGGCGATGACGCCGGGGACGGAACCGATGAGCAGCGAGGCGACCATCCAGAGGTCGACGTTGCCGAAGCGGAGCTGTGCGAGGCCGGTCACGCCGAGCAGCATCGTCGCGTGGAAGACGTCGGTGCCGACGATGCGGCGCGGGGCGAGTGGATAGAAGAGGATGAGGAACATGGCCAGCAGCGTGCCGCTGCCGACCGACGTCAGGCCGATGATCAGGCCGGTGCCGGCGCCGATGGCCATGCTCGCCAGCTTCCGCTTCCAGGAGAGGTGGATGTCGGTCGCCTCGTGGTGGGCCTCGATCTTGAACCACACGCGCACCGCGAGCAGGATGCCCACGAGGATGAGTGCGGCCCCGACGGAGCGGAAGAGGACGGCGTCGACGATGTCGCTGCGCTCGCGCGCGAGGTAGGCGACGGCCGTCGCGCCGAGCACGCCGGCCGGGAGGCTGCCGGCGGCCAGCCAGAAGGCGAGCGGCACGTCGACCGACCCGTGCCGGTAGTGCCGCCAGGAGCCGAAGACCTTGGTGATGCCGGCGTAGGCGATGTCGGTGCCGATGGCGAGCGTGGGCTGGAAGTTGAAGAAGAGGATCAGGATCGGCGTCATCAGCGCGCCACCGCCCATCCCCGTGAGCCCGATGAGGAAGCCGACGAAGAGCCCGGTGAGGCTGAGCATCGGGTTGAGCGAATCACCGAGGGCGGAGAGGTAGACCAGCAGGGCGGCAAGACCCCAGCCGATGACCGCCAGAGGCCAGCGCCGGCGCCAGACCCCGGCTCGCAGTGTCCCTGCGGGGGCCGGTCCGGCCGGCGCGGCGACGTCGCCGGGCGGCGCGCCGGGGTCGCCGGCGGTCGTCGGGGCGGTGGCGCCGCCGGGGGGATCGTCGGCGACAGCGCGAGCGTCGGGCGCGGGGACCGCGTCGTCGGGGGACGTCACGACGGGTGGACCGGCGGCGGTCGAGACCGCGACCGGGGCGCGGCCGTCAGCCGCCGCGGCGCCCGTTGCCTCGATGGTCGTGGGATCGCTCATCCCCGCCCCCAGTGACCGTTGTGGCCAGATCGGAGGAGGGACGGACCCGGGACGGGTCCGTCCCTCCTCCAGAAGACCAGTACGTCAGGCCGTCGCCGTCTCCTTGAGGGGGCGCGTGTGGATGCCGCACTCGCCGCCGCATTTGCTGGTGCCGATCCAGCGGCCGTCACGCTCGTTGATGCCGGTCGTGATGTGCGTGCACGGCTCGCAGCCGAGCGAGCGGTAGCCCTCGCCGTAGAGCGGGTTCACGGGGACGTTGTAGAGCGCGATGTACTGCCAGATCTCGCGCTCGTGCCACAGCAGGATCGGGTTGAGCTTGAGGAGGTCCTTGTCGCGCTCCTCGACCTCGAGGTAGTCGGTGCGCGTGCGGCCCTCGGTGCAGCGCAGGCCGGTGACCCAGCAGCTGACGCCCATCTCCTCGATCGCCCAGCGGACCGGCTGCACCTTCAGCAGGTCGCAGCACTGGTCGGGGTCGGTCTTGGCGAGGTTGTCGGGGATCTCGACGTCGTTCTTGAAGACGCGCGTCTCCGGGTAGCGCTCCACGGTCTCGCTCATGAACTGCTTGGTCGCGGCCGGCTTGTAACGCGTGGTGACGATGAAGCCGCGGATGTCCTTGTCGACCCGCTTCGCGAGGTCCCAGACGACGACCGAGTCCTTGCCGAGGCTGTTGGCGACGACGAGACCGTCGCCGAACTCCTCGCGGGCCTCGCCGATCAGGCGCAGCGAGCGGTCGACCTTCTCCTTGAAGTTGAGCCCGTTGACGAGCTCGTGGATCTCATCGGGGGTGCGGGCGAAGTCCATACAGGTCCTCCTCGTCGGCCGGCGCGGTGACGTCGGTGAGCCGCCGGCGGTAACTTACTTATCTTACACATTAGCAAAGCTGATACCGCAGGATAGCACGCGACGCCCGTGGGTCAACCGTCGCGGCGTGGGATGAGCGAGCGAGCACTGTAGGGCATCGGGGATGCGGTGTCTCCCGCTGCGCCGATGGGCCGCTGCGCCGCTGCGCCGATGTGCCGCTGCCCCGCTGGGCCGCTAGGCCGCCGCCCCGCTGGACCGATAGACGGATGCGCCGATGGGCCGTGGCTGCCGCGGCGTGGGGGCGGCTCGGGCGCCGGGATCGCGGCGAGAGCCCCGACCGGCCACGCCGCGGACGCCGCAGGGCCGGTCAGCCGCCTTCGGCGTAGCCCTCACGGAAGTAGGCGAGAAGCGCCTCGGCGGCGCGCGACAGCACCCGGGTCTTGGACCGCACCGTGTAGAAGTCGCGGCGGATCTCGAGACTCTCGACCCGCACGGCGACGAGGCTGCCGTGCTCGAGCTCGGGGCCGATCGCCCAGCGGCTCATGAAGGTGACGCCGCCGCCGGCGATCGCCGCCTGCTTGGCCGACTCCATGAGGCCCATCTCCATCACGACGTTGAGGCGCTCCGGCGGCAGGCCGGCGCGGCGCAGGTGGTCCTCGACGACGGCGCGGATGCCCGCCCCCTGCTGCTGCACGACCTGTGGTTCGCGGCCGAGCTCCTCCAGGGAGACCGCGTCGCGCGACGCCCAGGCGTGCCCGGGGTTGCAGACGAGGACGACCTCGTCGCGCGCCAGCGGCTCCGCGACGAGGTCTGGGCGGCGCGTGGGCGCTCCGACGGCGCCGAGCTCGAACTCGCGGGTGAGCACGCGTTCGACGACCTCCTGCGTGTCATCGACGTGCAGCGCGACCTGGACGCCGGGGTAGAGGTCCTTGAAGTGCGTGAGCATCGCCGGCAGGACGTGCTCGCCGGGGCCGGTCGAGGCGCCGATCACGACCTTGCCGGCGACGAGGTCGCCGAGGTCGCCGATCTCGGTGCAGGCGCGCTCGTGCAGGGCCAGGATCTCACGCGCGTAGCGGTACAGCACCTGGCCCGCGTCGGTCGGCACGACGGTGCGGCGCGAGCGGTCGAGGAGCGTCGTCTTGAGCTCGCGCTCGAGGGTGCGCACCTGCTGGCTGGCCGCGGGTTGGGTGATGTGCAGCTCGTCGGCGGCGAGCGAGAAGCTGTGACGCTCGACGATGCGGCAGAACAGTCTGAGCTGGCGGATGTCCATAACCTATGCTTATAGCACAGTTCGGGCTGAGACGCCGGGGCGAGGGCGCGAGGAGACCGCCGCCGGGGCCGGCGGTGGGCGGAAGGGTAGCCGGCGACAGGCCGGGCGCCCCGGACCCTCCGTCACCGGGCGCTGCACGCTCCCCCCGGACCCTCCGTCCCCGGGCCCCGCACGCTGCCC
>JAZBOM010000073.1:0-13091 GCA_036351205.1 Thermoleophilia bacterium
CGGCGCCGAGCGCCCGCAGGCGGGTCTCGAGCAGGCGCTGCAGGCGGTCCTCCTCACGGGGCGGGTCGCCGGTCTCGCGGGCCGTGGTGTCGAGCGCGACGAGCTCGCGCGCCAGCGCGACCAGCTCGTCGCGCCCCTCGGCCACGGCCGCGACGACGCGCTCCTCGAGGGCGCTCAGCGGCGCGACCGGGGCGGCGCCGGCGCGCCGGGAGCCCTCGTCTGAGGGCGCCGGGCGCTCGCCGTCGCCGCTCCTCCCGCCGCCGCTCCTCCCGCCGCCGCGGGGCTACGCCGCGTCCATCAGACCACCGTCAGCGTCGCCGGGAACCGGGCCGGGATCTCGACCCCGGTCTCGGTGGCGATCATCGTGTCGATGACGCCGACGCCTTCCTTGCGCGGGATGTCCCAGATCTGGACCTCCCAATTGGCCACGAACCCCGGCGTGAAAGCGCCCTTCTCGAAGCCCTCCTCGTCGTTCAGGTAGACGTGGCCGACCCAGTCGGGCGGCATCGTGGCGCCGAGGACGTAGCCGCCGACCCACCAGACGTACTCGCGCAGGCCGCCGGCGGCGTCGACCGCGGCGTCCATCAGCTCCTGAAGCCTCTGTGTAGGGTCGCCCGGCCGGAGCAGAGCCACGGTCTCGTCACGCGCCGCGGCGAGCTTCGCCAGCTTCTCCGCCCAGAACGGGTTCTCGCCCAGCGAGAGCGCCCGCGCCGTGTTGCCGTGGTAGTGGTGGTAGGCGGCCGACATGTCGATCATCAGCAGCTCGCCCTGCTCGATGCGCCGCTCGGTCGCGGGATGGTGGAAGTTGAACGTGTTGGGCCCGGTGCGCACCATCATGCGGATGCCCGGCTCATCGCCGCCCCGCTTCGCGCACTCGTAGTAGAGGAGACCCATGATCTCCTTCTCGGTCATCCCCGGCGCGAGCGTCGCGGCGAGGACCTCGTAGGCGGCGTCGGCGATCTCGAGCGCCTTGCGCGTGTACTCGATCTCCTTCGGCGACTTGACGAGGCGCGCGTGGTCGACGATCCACGAACCGTCGACGACCTCGCCGGCGCCGGCGCCGGTCAGCCGGCCGGCCAGCTCCTGCAGGGCCGGCCCACCCGGCGCCCAGCTCCAGTACTCGAGCCCGACGCGTCCCTTGAGCAAGCCCCGGTCGCGCAGCGTCGCCGCCACGACCTCGGGACCCTCCGGGTAGTAGAACCCCTCCTCCCCGTACGTGACGCCGTCCTCGACCACCGGCGACCAGCCGGGGGCGTGGTCCCAGGTGTCGAACATGATCGGCTTGACGGCGGCGTCGAGGGGGACGGCCAACCCGGTCACGTTGCGCCCGTCCCACCAGACCGACTGGTGTCCGAGCAGGTAGTAGAGATTGGGCGGCGAGGTCACGTAGAGCAGCTCGACGCCCTTGCGCGCCATCTCCTCACGCGTGCGCCGGAGGCGCTCCGCGTACTCCTCGCGTGCGAACGGCAGCTCCCAACCCGCAGCGTCTTGAGTCATCTCGTTCCCTCCTCACCAGTCGAGCTCGAGGCGCTCGCCCTCGAGCCCGACGATGTCGGTGATGTCCTGCACCGTCTCGAGCAGGCCGCGGTAGGCGCCCTGCTCGTCCCTCACCGCCGCGTAGCGATACAGGTAGAGCCGGCCGTCGTCCTCGGGGTGCCAGAAGACGGCCTCGTCGCGGCTGCCGTCGCGGAAGGCCGCCTCCATACGGTCGATCGTGGCTCGCGACTTCGGCGCGTGGCAGTCGTTCATGTGCCGCCCGACGAACGCCGCGTCGCAGTCGGCGAAGATCCCGCCGTGCCAGTAGAGCAGGGTGCCGTGCTCGTCGGCGAACGAGACGTCGACGGGCACGTGGCGCACCACGAGATCGAGCTGCTCGGGGGTGAGGGTGCCGGCCTGGGGCTTGGCAGACGCTGGGGCGCTCATGAGACCTCCCGGGGCGATATCGCGGTGCGCCTCGCGGGCGCGGCCGCTGCGTGCCCGGATTATGTCACGCGGTCCTCCATCGGCGGTCTCGCCACGCTCGTCCGTCGACGGGCGCCGAGCGGCACGCCGTTGGCGGGTCCTGACCGGTCCTGCGCCGGTGGGTCCGATGCGGTTCCGCGCCCCGCGCGCCCGGGTAGAAGGCAGCCGACCGATGCGGCAAGCTCCCGCCCGGTCGTGTGGAGCGATACGGCGGTCCGTCGCGAGGGGGTGGCCGAGGTGCCCGTCTACGAGCGTCGCAGCACGATGCCGGTATCGGCCGGCGAGCTGTATGCGTGGCACGCGCGCCCGGGCGCCTTCGAGCGGCTGGCGCCCCCCTGGCAGCGCCTGCGCGTGGTCGAGCGCAGCGGGACGATCGAGGACGGCGACCGGCTGGTGATGGAGGTCCCCGTCGGGCCGGCGCACGCGCGCTGGGTCGCCGTGCACCGCGAGCACGTCCAGGGACGCCAGTTCGTGGACGTACAGGAGAAGGGACCTTTCGGCCTCTGGCGTCACCGGCACGCGTTCGAGCCGGACGGAGAGCGGCAGAGCACGCTGCAGGACACGGCCGAGTACGAGCTCCCGGGTCCGCCGGCGGTGATGCGGGCGGGGGCGGGCGCCGCGCAGCGGCGGCTCGAGCGGCTGTTCGAGTTCCGGCACGAGCGGACGCGGGACGATCTCGGCCGGCACCTCGCCTTCGCCGGCAGGCCGCGCCTCAGGGTCGCCATCGCCGGCGCGAGCGGCTTCGTCGGCACGCATCTCGCCGCCTTCCTCACCACCGGCGGTCACGAAGTCGTGCGCCTGACGCGGCGGCGGGATCCCGGGCCGGGGTGGGTGCACTGGGACCCGGCGGCCGGCGTCGTCGACCAGGCCGCACTCGAGGGCGTGGACGCGCTCGTGAACCTGGCCGGCACGTCGCTCGCTGCGTTGTGGACGCCGGCGCGCCGCCGGGACATCCTCGAGAGCCGCCGCCAGACCACGGGCCTCGTCGCGACCGCGGCGGCCGCGCTGCCGCGGCCGCCGCGCGTCGTCATCTCGGCCTCTGCTGTGGGCTTCTACGGCAGCCGCGGCGGTGAGGATCTGACCGAGGACAGCGCCGCCGGCGCCGGGTTCCTCCCCGAGGTCTGCAAGGTCTGGGAGGACTCCCTCGAGCCGGCGCGCGCGGCGGGCATCCGCACGGTCTCGCTGCGCTTCGGGCTCGTCTGGGGCGGCGCCGGCGGGATGCTGCCACTCATGGCGATGCCGTTCAAGGCCGCCCTGGGTACGCGTCTCGGCGACGGCGAGCAGTGGATGAGTTGGGTGGCGATCGACGATCTCCTCGGGGCCGCGCTGCTCGCTCTCTACGACGAGGGGCTGTCGGGGCCCGTGAACGTGACCGCACCCGAGCCGGTCACCAACCGCGAGTTCACGCGCACGCTGGCACGCGTGGTGCGGCGGCCGGCCCCCTTCTCGGCGCCGCAGGGGCTGCTCGAGCGCGGTCTCGGGGACATGGGTCGCGAGTTGCTGCTGACGAGCCAGCGCGTGAGGCCGGCCCGCCTCACGGCGGCCGGCTTCCGCTGGCTCTTCCCCGACCTCGAGGCGGCGCTGCGCTTCGAGCTGGGCCGGTGACCGCCATCGTGCCTCTGGCGGCGAGAGTGAGGCACCGGCGGAGTCGAGTCGCCGGTGCGCGCGCAGCCGGGCGGCCGCGCGCCGGGCGCCGCACACGGGCGAGTCAGAGACCGGAGCCCGCGTGACCGTCGTCCTCCGGGACAAGGTGGTGGTCGTCACCGGGGCGAGCCTCGGCATCGGCCGCGAGACCGCCTTCGGCTTCGCGGCCGAGGGCGCTCGCCTCGTGCTCTCCTACCACCAGCACGAAGGGAACGCCCGCGCGGTCGCCGAGCGCTGCGACGAGCTCGGCGCGCCCGAGGTCGTGACGGCGCCGCTCGACCTGGGCGATGAGGGCAGCGTCCGCGCCTTCGCGGCCGCCGTCCTCGAGCGCTTCGAGGGCATCGATGTCCTCGTGAACAACGCCGGCATCGTCGTCTGGCGCCGTTTCCTCGAGCAGGAGCTCGACGAGATCGAGGCCCAGGTACGGGTCAACCTGCTCGGCACGCTGATGCTCACCCGGCTTCTGCTGCCACGCGTGCGCGACGCCGTGATCGACGTCGTCAGCACGGCGTCGCTGCACGGGTCGGCGACCCTCGCCCCGTACGGAGCCAGCAAGTGGGGGCTGCGCGGCTTCACCAAGGCGCTGGCCAAGGAGCATCCCGAGCTGCGCCTGTACAATGTGCACCCGGCCGTGACGGCGACGCGCATGAACGACTTCAAGGGCATGGAACCCGCCCGGGTCGCCGAGGTGATCGTCCGGGTGGCGCGCGGAGAGCTCGAGCTGGAGCCGGGTGCGGACGTGGATCTGCGGGACTTCGCGTAGCGCGTTGGCGCCGCCGTCTCGACGGCGTCGCGATGCGTCCGTGCACGGGCGGCGGGCGCCCGTGATCTCAAGAGGTCCGCCGGCGTGCACGTACTCGGCGGGATTCCCGGGCGCGCGACGCACGAGGGCGGGTTTCCCACGCGGGACGCACGGGGGGAGGGTCCGTGAGCGAGGGGCGTGAGGCGGAGAAGAGTCTCGGCCGGCTGCTCGTGCCGGCGTCGGCCGCCTTCCTCGTCGTGCTCGTGCTGATGACGGTGCTGAGCGTG
This sequence comes from Thermoleophilia bacterium, assembly GCA_036351205.1. Classification (GTDB taxonomy): domain Bacteria; phylum Actinomycetota; class Thermoleophilia; order UBA2241; family UBA2241; genus UBA2241. Next base: position 4,636 of record JAZBOM010000073.1, read on the forward strand.
CTCGGCGCGCCGGAGGGCGACACGGTCGCGGCGCGCCTCGCCGCTCTCGCTCGCGAGGACACCGTGTACCGGCTGGGCTTCTTCTTCGCCTCACTCGTCCCCGCCACGATGGTGCCGCTCATGGCGCTGATCGCCGTGGCCGCCGACCGCGGCGGCCCGGGGGCGAGGCCTTACGCCGTGACGGGCGCCCTGCTCGTCGCCGCCTACGCGCCGCTCTCGGCGGCCGCCTACGCCTCCCAGTACACCGTGTTCACGTGGCTGCTCGCGCGCGACCTGCCGGCGGCGGCGCCGTGGTACTTCGGCAACGAGCACGGCGCGGTCATCACCTTCGACCTGCTGGCCTACGCGATCTGGGGGACGGGGGCGATCCTGCTCGCCCGGCCACTGCTCGCAGAGGGAGGTACCCGGAGGCTGCTCGCCTGGACTCTGCTGGCCAGCGGCGCCACCTCGATCGTCGCGTTCGGCCTCCACGCCCTCGGGGTGTCGGCGGCGGGCCCGCTCTCTGTGGTGAGCGGCGCGCTCACGGTCCCGGTCGGCGTGCTCGCCCTGCTGCTGGGCCGGGCGTTGGTGCGGGCGGGCGCGGGTCGTTCAGCGGTCCCGTGACGGGCCCTCGGCCCGCGCCGGGGCGCCTCTGAGAATCCTGCACTCCGTCAGGAAGTGCACCGGCTCGAGTTCGGGGGCGGCGGCGAGTGACCGGGTCATGTGGCCGTACTCTCCTCTTCCTGGATGATGGCGGCTGCGAGGGATCCGGCGACGACGGCGGCTCCGCTCTCGTTCAAGTGCACGCCGTCGATGGTGAACGGTCCGCCGCCGCCGAAGGCCGGCCGCAGGTCGACGAAGCGCGAGTGCGGCCGGCTCCTCGAGGCCGATCCGACGACTCGGGCGAGCTCGTCGAGTCGTGTCGTAAACGGCTCGCCGAGGTCGCCGTCCGGGGCCACGGGGGGCACCAGCAGCAGCCGCGGCGCACTGGGGCCCACGAGATCGAGCACCGAGTCGAGAGCGCGCGCGAAGGCGGCAGAGACGACGCCCCAGCCGGGCGGCGGCTCGCCGGCGAGCAGCCAGTCGCCGTCCTCGGGCAGCCGGTCTCCGGCGGCGGCGGTGAAGGCGTCGTTGGTCCCGATCCAGACGACGGCGAGGTCGGCGGGATCGACGCCGTCACGGCGCAGGCGGGCGAGGAGGTCGACCGTCGTGTCGCCGGCCCTGCCGCGGTTGAGCAGGATGTGTCGCGGGAGGCGCCGCTCCAGCAGGGGCATGAAGCCGACGCCGGGCCAGCCCTCGGTCAGGCTGTCGCCGTAGAAGGCGATCCTCAAGGCCACACCGAGGGCGCGGTCGCCGGGTCGCGCCCCCCAGGCTCAGGCGGCGACAGCTGTAGCGCTGCGTGAGCGAACAGCATGCCGCTGTCGTCAGACGGTCTCGATGCTCAGCATGCCGAGAGCCGTCGTCACATCGATCTCGAGGGCAGGGCGGGCACCGGCCTCGTACTCAGGCGTCGCGTACTCGCCGCCCCAGAAGGTGGCCCCGGTGTCCTTGCGTACGAAGCCGGGGCCGATCGTCATCTGCGCGATGGCGCCGCTCACCTTGACTCGCGCCGGCACGCCCGAACTGATGAGGATCGCGCACGAACCGAGCGCCGCGGTGACCTCGGCCTTGGCGTCGCGGTTGAGCGTGTCGCCGGTGAAGTGCAGGCGGGCGCTGCCGGCGGCGCCCTTGATCTCGAAGCGCTCGGCGCTGGCGTTGAGGAGCCCCTCGAGGCGCAGCGAACCGGCCCCGGTCAGCACCCGCAGGATCGACATCGGCGTCAGCACCGGCCGCGCGAAGCCGATCGTGGACTCGGCCGCCCCGGCCTGCACCAGCAGTTCGGTGATGGGCAGCCCGCCGAGCTCGTACGAGGCGTGGCCGATGCCGCCCTTGATGTGGAGGGCGTACGGCTTCACCGTGCCGAGCTCGAGATTGAGCCGGTTCACCCGGTCGCGGCCGAGAAGACTGTCGATGCGCCAGCCCTCCGGATGCGTGAAGCGGACCTCCCCGCCGTGCACCTCGACGGCCGGCGCGCACTCCGGCGCGTCGCACTCGAGGGCGCCGGCCAGGAGCCGATCTCCCGTACCGGGTTGTGCCGTGACGTCCCCGGGCGCCTTCAGCGTGAGGACCAGAGTGACGGGATCGACGGTGGGGTAGGCGACATCGATCGCTTGCGTGCGGAGTTCGTGCGCCACGGTCTCCCTCCCAGGACGTGGCCGACCGCGAGCGCGGTCCGGGCCGGCTGACCTCTCGGGCGGTTCATACCCGTTCACGGCAGTGAAGGCGACGCGGACGTTCTCGGGCCGGCACGACGGCCGATTCAGCCGGGCGTGCTGCCCTTGGGGCCGCGCGACCGTGCGATCGGCTGCTGCTGCGTGATGCAGTGGACGCCGCCGTCGGCGCGGGCGAGGGTCCACCCGGGGACACCGACGACCGCGCGGCCCGGGAAGGCGCGGGCGAGGGTGTCCCGCGCCTTCGCGTCCCCGGGGTCGTCGAAGAGCGGCATGACGACGGCGCCGTTCGCCACGTAGAAGTTCAGGTACGAGGGCGAGTAGAGGGCGCCGTCCCGCGTGCGGACCCTGGGCTGAGGGATCTCGATGATCTCGAGGCGCCGGCCCCTCGCGTCGCGCGCCGCGCGCAGCCGGGCGAGGTTCTCGCGCAGCGCGGCGTACTGGGAGTCCGACGGGTCGTCCTCGCTGAGGGCGAGGACGACTCCCGGCGCCGCGAAGCAGGCCAGGTTGTCGACGTGACCGCTCGTGTTGTCATGGTCCAGCGCACCGGTCAGCCAGAGGACGCGTTCGCCGCCGAGGTGCTCGCACAGCACGGCCTCGGCTGCAGTGCGCGTCAGGCCCGGGTTGCGGCGCGGGTCGAGGGCGACCTCGGTGGTCGTGAGCAGCGTGCCCTCGCCGTCGGTGTGCAGCGCGCCGCCCTCGAAGACGAGCGGCGCCTCGATCGCCGGCACGCCGAGGGCCCCGCAGAGGCGACGCGCCATCAGCGCGGTCTCGTCGTACCGGGCGTAGATGCCGCCGTAGGCGTTGAAGCGCCAGCAGATGCCGGCGAGGACGCCTGTGGCGTCGAGGACGAAGGTCGGGGCCGTGTCCCGCGTCCAGCTGTCATCGGTCGGCAGCGGGACGACCTCGATGCCGGGCCCGAGAGCGCAGCCGGCGTGCTCGGCGTGCTCCGGGCGGGCGATCATCCGCACCGGCTCGTGCTCGGCGATGCGGCACGCGACGGCGACGTACGTCGCGCGCGCCGCCTCGATGTCCACCCAGTTCTCCTCGCGGCAGGGCCAGGCCATCCAGCAGGCCGCGTGCCGCTCCCACTCGGCCGGCATGCGAAACGGGCGCAGGGCCTCGGGAGTCACGATCGAGGAGTCGGAGCGAACCACGGCCGAAGCATACGCGAAGGTGTGGTCAGAGGGTCGCACGGCGTGCTGCTAGAGTACCCGGAGGCGCGCCGCCGATCCTGCGACGCGGCGGCGCCGGAGGCGCCGAGACCCGGGAGGAGCGATGAGCCGCATGGGGTGGCAGTTCCCGAGCGCGCGCGCGGTGCGCGTCCTCGACATCGTCATCGTCGTCTACGTCGTCGTCTGGGCGGCACTGGGGATCGCGATCGGTCGCGATATCGCCCAGCAGGTGGACCTGGCCGACCAGGTGGCGCGCGTGGGGGCGACGCTGCGCGCCACCGGCGAGGGCTTCGAGGCCCTCTCGGCGATCCCGTTCGTCGGTGACGACATCGGCGCCGTCGCCGAGCGCGTCGTCACCGCCGGCACCGAGGTCGAGGCGAGCGGCCGGGCGAGCGCCGACGCGATACGCGAGATGAGCGTGCTGGTCGCGGTCGCGGTCGGTGTACTCCCGATCCTGGTCCTCGTCCCGCTGTACCTGCCGATGCGCCTCGCGTGGCGCCGCGACGTCGGTGCGGTACGCGAGGCCCTGCGCAGCGGCGGACCGACGCCCGCCCTGCAGCGCGTGCTCGCCCTGCGCGCGGTCGTCTCGCTCCCCTACGACCGACTGCACGCCGTCGAGCCCGACCCGTGGGCCGCGCTGGCGCACGGCGACGATGGCGGGCTGGCCGCGGCCGAGCTCGCGCGTCTCGGGCTGGGCGCGGGCGCTCAGACGCCAGGCGGCGTGAGCGACCCAAGCGGGAGGGACTCCTGATGCCGGCGATGCCGGCCGGACCGGCGGCCATGGGCCTCGACCGTATGCTCCGGCCTCCGCGCGCCGCGCGCTGCCCACACGATCACCGCCTGCCGATCCGCCTGCGCATCTTCTTCACCGCTCTCGTTGTCGCCGCCGCCGCCTTGGTCTCATTCGGTCTTCCGGCGACGGTCCTCGCCAAGTCCTACACGATGCCGGAGGTCACGATAGAGGCGACCGTGCGCCCCGACGGCGACATGGTCGTGCGCGAGACCCGGGTCTTCGACTTCGACGGCGACTTCAGCTTCGTCTACTGGGACCTCGAGGGGACCGGGTCGTCGGGCATCGAGGTGCGCCGCGTGAGCGGCCCCGAGGGCGAGTACGCGCGCACCGACGATCCGGCGAGCCGTCCGCCGCAGACCTGGTGGGCGGCCGGCGAGGGCGGCGACGACGTGCGCCTCGAGGTCTACTTCCGGCAGGCCGATGCGCTCGTGCCGGTCACGATCGAGTACGTCGTCCGCGACGCCGCGACGAAGTGGGACGACACGGCCGAGCTGTACTGGAAGTTCATCGGCGGAGAGTGGGATCACGGCGTCGGCACGGTGGACATCCGCGTGGCGCTACCCTCGGGTGTCGAGCAGGACGAGGTCCGCGCCTGGGGTCACGGCCCCCTCAACGGGGTCGTGACGCGAGAGCCCGACGGGTCGGTCACCTTGACCGTCGATGATCTGCCCGCGTACCGGTTCGTCGAGGCCCGCATCCTCTTCCCGCGTGAGGCGCTCCCCGATGCGCCGGCCACGGCGGGAGCTCGCGTCGACGAGGTCCTCGCCGAGGAGCAGGAGTGGGCCGACGAGGCCAACGCCGAGCGGCGCATCCTCTGGCTGCGGCGGGCGGCGGGCCTCCTGATCGGTGTCGGCGTGCCGCTCGCTGCGCTCATCGTCTTCATCTGGGCGTACCGCCGGTACGGGCGCGAACACCGGCCGAGCTTCACCGGCGAGTACTATCGCGAGCTGCCCGAGCCGGCCCTGCCGCCGGCGCTCGTCGGCTCGCTCTGGCGCATGGGCGCGGTGAAGGACGAGGACGCGGTGGCCACGCTGATGGACCTGATCGACCGCGGCGTCGTCCAGCTCGAGCGGACCACGACGCAGAAGAACGGCCTGTTCGGGGCGCGCAGCGAGGAGAGCTACCTGCTGAGACTGCGCCCCGAGCGACGTGCCGAGGCGGCCGGATTCGAATCTCGACTGCTCAAGGTGCTGTTCGATGTGCTGGCGGAGGGCGACACGCTGGACGTCGACGAGATGAAGGACCTCGCCAAGAAGAATCGCAGCGAGTTCGCCGCGGCGTGGGCCGCGTGGCGCGCCGCGGTGACGAGGGAGGCCGGCGCTCGCGGGCTGCTCGAGAAGAGCAGCAGTACCGCCTACGGCTGGACCCTGGCGCTGGGCGGGCTGTCCATTGCGGCTTCGGTGGGCGCGGTCTTCGTCTCCCAGCAGCTGCGGTATGCCGTCGGCGCCATCGTCGGCGTGGCGATCCTGGTCGGCGCCCGCGCGGTCAAGCGGCGTTCCCCCGAGGCGGCCGAGCTCCATGCCAAGTACCGCGGCATCCGCAACTACATGAAGGACTTCGGCCGCATGGGCGAGAAACCGCCGGACTCCGTCGTGCTCTGGCGGTACTACCTGGTGCTGGCCGTGGTCTTCGGCATCGCCGACCAGGTCGTCGACGACCTCAAGCTGGTCGCTCCCGAGGTGCTGAGGGACGACCACCTCGGCTCCACCGCCTTCCTCGTGACGGCGACTCACGGCAGCTCACCGCTGTCGTCGCTGAGCTCGGGTCTGTCGGGGGCCGTCGCCGCCGGGACCGCCTCGAGCGGCAGCGGCGGAGGCGGCGGCTTCTCCGGCGGCGGAGGCGGAGGCGGAGGTGGCGGAGGCGGCGGGGCGGGCTGAGCGCCGCGCCGACGTTCTGGCTGAGCGCCCGCCCGCCCCAGGCACGCGGCCCGGCGCCCGGCCGCCCAGCGATTGGGAATCGCGGTTGGAAGTCATACTCAAGGCTGATGAACGAGGTCGCGCTCGTGGTGCCGCTCGGCTACCCTGCGTTGCGGGGAGTCGAGACGTTGCCCGTCGGCAGCGCGAAGGTGCCCCATCTCCCATACCTCCCGCGCGTGATCCGGGCGCGCGACGCCGCTGCGGCCAAGGCTGCGTTGTGGGAGGCGAGCTCGCAGATCGAGCGCTTCGTCGGCTTGCTGCACGGCCACGGCTACGAGTCGATGGCCAGGACGGCGGCGAGTGCCCTCTCTGCGTGCCGCACGCCGGCCGGTGACAGCGTCGGGGACGACTGCGGCCCCGCGAACGCGGGGGCTGAGCGGCTGAACAGCGCCCAGCGATCGCTGCTGGAGTGGGTGTACGCCGCGACGTTCAAGACGGCCGGACACACGACCATGGAGTTCGTGCCGTGGGCGGCAGCGGCAGAGCAGGGCGATGCGCTTCGGCCCAGGCTGGTCAGGACGCCGGCGTCACGCACCTACGTGGCGGTGCCGCCGGCGGTGCTGGCGCGCATCGTGACGGCAAACGCTGCGATCTACGAGCTGGCGGTCGGCTCCATCAATGCCGCTCACGCCGTGCTGGGGCGAGACGTCGGCAGTGAGGCGGTCGTCGAGCGAGCGCTTGCCCATGCGGCGGACCGGCAGCCGCTGTACTTCGACAGGCCGACCGACGCGAAGAGCGTGTTGAAGATCGACTACAAGGTCGGTGACGACGGTCGTCTGATCATGGTCGATCTCAACGCCGGAACCATCGGCGCCTGGTTCGATGATGTGCTGCTCGACGAGCTTGGCACAGAGGTCGCAGTCTCGTGGGCACGGTTGGCGCCTCGCCAGGCCGAGGCGGCGTTCGCGGCCTATGTGGCGGCCCGAGGCTCTTGGCCGTTGGCCGTCGCGGTCACGGTGCTCGACGGGCGCATGTTCGATCAGTGGTACGCAGACGACCTTGCCGGCCTGATCGGGCAACTGAGGGAGCACGCGGCCGAGAACGGGCACCCGGTGCCCGAGGTGCCCGTCATCACGATGGCCGCGCTCAAGGAGTATGCCGAGTCTTGCGACGACACGCTGCTGGGCTCGGAGGTGCTCAACGACGTCGGCTGGACGCGGCCCGACCTGATCGTGGCGTACTCCTGGGGCACCACGCACGCGGAGCGGGAGGTCTACGGTCGGCTGCACGATGCGGGAATCGTCACAGTGGACCAGGGACACCACTCGTTCCTCGCCGCCAAGGAGTTCGCGGTCGACAGGCTGCTCCGGGACGTCATGCCGGATGGGCTGACCTTCCCGCCGACGGTGACGCTGGGGTCAGTCGAAGAGCTGCTGGCGACAGGCGACGTGTGCGCACCCATCTGGGCCGTAGCGGAGCGCGCGGGCTGGGACGCCGTCGCCGTCAAGACCCAGAAGGTCAGGAGGCCCGGGGGTCGCGGAGACCTTCCGTCGGCGATGATCTACCCGGTCACGCCCGTGGGCCGGGAGGTGGCGGGACGGCTCGGGCGTCTGTTGACTCAAGTGAAGGCGTCCGGAGGCGGCCGGCTGCTGGTGACGGCTTCGCGCGTAGAACTCGGGGGCGGACTCGCCACGGATGGGGTGTCGCGGCGCGACGTCGAGCTGAGGACGTACGCCTACCCAATACTTCCTTGACGGGCCGTCTCCGAGCCCGTCGACACGGCCGAGATCGGCATGGGACCGGGCCGGCGGACGGGCTGAATGCGCCTGTCCGCGCGGTTTGCCCACCCATGGGGGCGGGAAGGTTGCGGCCGCACGCGAAGGGCGATACCGCCTTGTCTCCGCGTCGCGGGGACGGCGAGGAGGGATCGATGGCACGGCACGTCCCCGTCAAGTTCCAGGACAAGCTCCATCTCGTGCAGCGCGCAGTCGACGTGGCCCGCGGGCAGGAGCGCCGGCACTTCGACTTCAGCGACGAGGTCGCTCCGGGCGTGAGCCTCGTCCTCAGCGAGGCCGGGGGCGTGTCGATCGCCCTCTCCCTCTGGAGTTCCCCCACGGACATCGCCGAGCTCTGTGGCGACGCCGCCTACCCAGCGACCTCTGCCCTGCTCGCCATCGATCGCGAGCAGGCTCACGAGCTGGCCGATGCCGGGGTGCTCGTCGATCTCGCGCAGATGACGCGCAGCGAGTCCACCCCGGGGCTCTACTACGCGCTGTTCGACCACGCGAGCTCGCGCCAGCTCCACGACGTCCTTCACCGTCTCATCCCGGCGTTGCCGTCTCACGGCCGTGCCGCCTGAGGCCACTGTTGCGATGCCGCCGCC
>JAZBOM010000074.1:0-2752 GCA_036351205.1 Thermoleophilia bacterium
CGACCCGAACGACGGCGTGGGCGCGGCGGCCGGTACCGGCTCCGAGACCGCGTCGGGTGACGACGAGGCGGCCGACGCAGCGTTGCCCTCCTGGCCCGCGTACGATCCCGCGAGCGACCGCTGCCTCGTCCTCGATGCCGTCATCGAGGCCGCGCCCGCGCCATACGCCGAGGCCTGCGACCTGGCCGACCGGCTGCGCGCCGAGCGTGTGGGTGAGACTCTCCCCTGAGCCTACGGGTATATATCGGACTGCATCTGTCCTTTACATGAGGAGGCCACCGGTGGCCACACCGCCGGTACTGATCGTGTCGCTCACGACCTGCGGTCATTGCGCGCAGGCCAAGGCGTTCTTCAGGCAGCGCGGCGTGCGGCCGACGGTCATCGAGTTCGACACCGTGAGCAACGACCTGAAGCGCCGCATCGCCGCCGACATGCGGGCGCACAAGGTCCAGGGCTTTCCGTTCGTGATGATCGGGGGGAAGGCGGTCGGCGGCTACGACCCGCAGGCCTACGAGCGCCTGCTCTCGATGAACTGAGGGAGCGGAGAGGGGCTGGTCGGGGTGGGCGGATTTGAACCGCCGACCTCTCGGTCCCGAACCGAGCGCTCTACCAAGCTGAGCCACACCCCGACGCGGAGACGGAGTATACCGGATGCCCCCGGGGTGCGCGACTGAAGGCGGGCGGTTCGAGGGCCCGGCGGGGCTCGCGGGCAAGCGGGAGCGAGGACGGCTGCGGCCGGCCCTCCGCCGGCCGCGGATCGACGCTCCCCGCCTGCTCGCCGCAGACTCTTGCTGTTGTCAAGAGAGACAACAGCGGAAGCGCGCGTCGATGCGAGGGCCGCGACTGCCCGTTGACACGGAACCTCGTCCGTGAATACCTCTCGGGCCACGGGCGGCCGGTAGGGGCCGTTCATCCAAGGCCAAGGGGGTACCACATGGTCAGGGTCCGTCGTCTCTCCGTTCTTCTGCTCGTCTCGCTCCTGCTGTTGCTCGTGCTGGCGGCCTCGGCCTTCGCCCAACAGCCGACGCGCGTGCTCCTCGTCGTCATGGATCAGATGCGGCCCGAGTACGCCGAGCAGTACGACATGACCAACGTCCTCTGGCTCCAGGAGAACGGCCTGCACTTCCCGAACGCCTACGTCGGGCACATGCAATCCGACACGGTGGTCAGTCACAACGTCATCGCCAGCGGCATGTTCCCGAAGCACATGGGCTGGTCGGACGAGGCGATCCGTGACATCGACGGGATGCTCGGCTACGGCGAGGGCGCCATCGTCGAGACCGGCGCCCTCGGCTACAACGACTACGTGAAGCTCATCGAGGCGGCCGGTGACTACCCGAAGGTCGGCGACTACCTGCACGAGAAGTTCCCCGGCACCGTCGTCGCGATGATCGGCCAGAAGGGCTACCAGGTCGAGTCGATGGCGGCGGCCAACGCCGACTACTGGGTCCGCATGGGCTCGCGCAAGGCGCTCACCGCCCTGCCCAGCTACATCAGCAACGACCCGGCCGTGCTCGAGCCCCTGGGCATCGACCCGCTGCCGGCGCGCTGGCGCGGCCCGTCCGGCAACGTGCCGAGCTACATCCTCGAGGACTACCGCTTCTACATCAGCTCCGACACCAAGGTCGGCGACGACTACGGCACGGTCTCGACGGCGCCGGCGTGGATGTACTACGAGGACGGGCGCTACGTCCCGGGTACGCTGGCCGGTCGCGAGAGCGGTGACGGCTGGGTCGCCAACGCGGCGACGGCCATCATGGAGAACGAGGACTGGTCAGGCCTCTTCCTCAACTTCAGCGCCATCGACAAGATGGGTCACATGTGGGGCGGCGGCGACGTCGACGACCTCCTCCACTACACATGGGATCCGAGCAGCAACTTCGACTGGGTGCACCTGCCGTTCGCGGCGAAGAACGCCGACAACGCGCTCGGTCGGGTCATCGCCAAGCTGAAGGAGCTCGGGCAGTTCGAGGAGACGCTCATCGTCGTGCTCGCCGACCACGGCGGCCAGGACGCGGAGAGGTTCTTCGGCGGCAGCAACGTGTACGACGGCGGTAACGCGGCCGGCTGGTACGCCGGCGCGTGGTTCCCCGCCTGGTACGAGCCGTACGACGAGCCGAACTGGTGCGACGGACCGCCGGCGCTGGCGCCGCTGATGGCCACCGGCAACGTCAAGTTCAGCTACCAGTCGACCTCGATCCACACGTACCTGATCGACCAGTCGTGGAGCCAGAAGATCGCCGCGGCCAAGGTCATGGGCACGCTGCCCGGCGTCGTCGCGACCTACGTGAAGAGCAAGGACGACGACAGCTACAAGCTCTTCCGCAAGAAGACCGCCACCGCGATGACCACGACGGAGAAGGCGTGGTGGCAGGAGCACGGGCAGGAGCTCGTCGACACGATGGCCTTCGAGGGCTCGGCCGACGTGGTCGGGCTGCTCGCCGACCACACCAACTACTCGGTGTGGGGCGACCACGGCGGGCATCAGCAGCAGGTCCAGCGTATCCCGATGGTCTGGTACAACCCCGGCATCTGCCAGGGGGTCAGGAAGGCCGAGATCCGTCTGGCCGACGTCATGCCGACGATCCTGCGCACGCTGGGCATCGAGCAGACCTCGCCGACCGACGGCAAGGCCTACAAGATCCCGATCGCGCCGTAACGGAGGTCGATCGACCACGGCGGAGCGCGCGCAGCGCTTCGCGGGCGTGAAGACGGCGAGGGGCCGGGGCGCATCGGCGCCCCGGCCCCTCGC
>JAZBOM010000075.1:0-5063 GCA_036351205.1 Thermoleophilia bacterium
CCCAGGACGAGCTCGACCGCCTCCTCGCGCTGCTGCGCCGCCTGGGCGACTGAGGGCGCGCCGGTCGCGCGACCCGCGGGCTCCTCGCAGTGGCCGCCGCCACGGATCAGGCGACCGGCATCGCGAGGCCCGACGGACGGCCCGTTCGCGCTCGCTCAGCGATCACGAGGTCGGAGGCGCGGTGCGTGCGCCGTCTCGAAGCGTCTCTCGGCCGGCGACCCGCGCCGGCCGGCCGCTCACGGTGAGACTTCGGTGGCGCTCTTTTTGGCCGGCGGCTCGGGCGGGGGCTGGCCCTCGGTGACCGCGTCCTCGTCGGGCGCCGGCATGACGGGCGCCTCGGGCGCCGGCACGACCGCCGGCGAGGCGGTCGTCTCGGGGACCGGAGTCACCGTGTCCCCGGTCGTCGCTCCCGGTGCCGTCGTGCCCGCCGGGACGTAGACGGTCGTGCCGTCGGCGAGCCTGAAGAACTGCCCGATCAGGGTACCGACGCCGCTGACCTCGGCACCACTCTCGAGGTCGAGGCGGGTGATCTCGTCACCCTGTCTGACGATGACCTGCATCTGCTCGGTGCCCGGGTCGGTGACGATGGTCATGTCGTCGCTCGTGAGGATGCCGGAGATGCCCAGGCCGGCGAGCGCCGCGACGAGGAACCCGACGGCCAGCACGATGGCCACGTCGAAGAGGTTCACGACCCCGTCGAGGGGGTCGCCGTTGCGGTCGAGCCGGTCGAGGCGCCGGCGCTTCATGTAGCGGTAGCCGCCCCGGCTGCGGCCGAGGACCGTGGGGAGGAACTGGACCTCGCTGTCCGTGGACTCGTCGCTCATCGGTCGGCGTGCGGCCGCGCATCGTCGTCTGGGGACTCCACGGGGCCGAGGCTGGCGAACGGGTCGTCCTCGCGGTACCAGGACATGTCGGGATCGTCGATGGGGAGGGGGACGTCGTCGCCGTCGGCCGCGTCGTCTTCGGCCGCGTCGTCTTCGGGCACATACGCGACGGTCTCGCTCACGGTGGCGCCGGGGACGAGCGCGTCGAGCGGCAACTCCGCGGTCTCGGCGCCCGCCGGCTCGGCCGGCGCCGGTCGGGGCCCTGCCTTCGTCTGGGCGGCTCGCCGCCCGCCCGCCGGCAGGCGTTCGCCGCCGCCCTCGAGCAGCTCGAGCAGGTACTCGAGGTCGGAGATGTCCTGCGAGTAGATGCGGTCGCGGACGATGCTCACGGCGAAGGCGATGCCGCCGATGAGGAGACCGACCACGGTGACCGAGAACGCGAGCACGAGGTTGTCGGCGAGCTGCTGGGTGTCGCCCTGCGCGAGGCCGACGAGGGCCGGAGCCAGGGGGATCAGGGTGCCCATGAGGCCCAGCATCGGACCGACGCGGACGAGGATGCGCGTGCGCTCCAAGCGCTTGACCGTGTAGAACTCGTACTCCTGCAGCAGCTTCAGCGGCTTCACGGCGAGACGCTGCGTCTGGTAGTTGCGGATGAGGTCGAAGAGGAAGCGCGCGACGACCATCGAGTACCGCGTCTCCTGCAGGTAGCGATAGGCCTTGCGCGGCTTGCCCTCGATGAACGCCTGCCGGGCGCGGAGCGTGCGGATCTCGAGTGCCTCGAGGTCGCGGAAGCGGATGCGCAGGTAGATCTCGTAGCAGAGCCAGCCCAGCTCGACGAACACCCACACGAGGCACACCAGCGCGGCGATCAGCACGGGGTACAGCAGGATCTCGGCGGCGTTGTAGATCCACTCCTGGATGTCGCGGGCCAGGCTCCCGACGATCAGCGCGCTCATACTGTCGGTCCTTCGCGGAGGGTGGGCTCGCTCACGCGCCGCCGGCGCGCGAGAAGCGGGATGTGAAGCGGTGCCAGGCGGCGCCGGCGGCGGAGCCGGCCGCGCCGAGCCGCGTGCTGAACCGTTGCCACGGCGTCCCGCCGCCGGCGAGCGTCTTGCCCGTGCCGGCCACGGCCATCTGCGCGGCGTGCCGCCGCATGCCGAGGTACGAGAGCGCCGCGCCGATCGGGAGGGCGACGAGGAGGAGCCCGCCGATGACGCCGGCCCCGCCGCCGCCCTCACCGCCGAGGGGCGAGGCCGAGACCGTGCTCGGCCCGGGGCTCGGCGACCCGGTCGTGACCGGGGTGCCGGTGACCGCGTCGCCGTAGGGCACGCCGGCCAGGTCGGCTCCGGGCGAGGCGGTGACCGAGGGCGTCGGTGACGGGTAGAGCGTCGTCGTCGGCGTCGGTCGCGTGGTCGGGTACGTGTCCGACGAGCTCGGCGGCGTGTAGGTCGGCGGCGTGTAGGTCGGCGTCACCGAAGGCACGTACACCGAGACCGTGAAGCTGCGCAGGCGCCGCGTGACGTTACCCGCGCGGTCGGCGACGCGGAGCTCCCAGCGGTGGGTGCCGTTGGGCACCCCGGTCAGCTTGAGCACGATCGACGAGTTGGTCACGGTCGCCGCCTTGGTGCGCTCGACGCCGTCGACGAAGATGCGCACCCCGCCGGCGGCGATGCCGGTGCCGCCGGCGCCGTCGACGTACGAGGCCGAGAACGTGACCGTGCTGCTGGTCAGCTTGGCGTCGGCGGCCGGCTTCACGCTGCTGAGCTGCGGCTTGAAGACCATCGGTGTGACGGTCGCGGGCAGCTTGCGCGGGAAGACGTCGAACGAGGTGTTGACACCGTCGCCGACCGTGGCGCCGGAGAGAGCGATGATCGCCTGCGGCGTGGTCAGCAGCGGCGTCGCCACCTTGCCGCTGCGGTGCTCGAAGTACCCCGGCCCCGGCACCGGCTGGAGCGCCTTGAGGGCCTTGACGGGGTTGTTGTCCCCTACCGTCCACGAGGCGGGGTCCTGCCCCACCGCCGAGATCGCCTGGATCGCCCAGGCGGTCGACTCGGCGTAGGTGTAGCCGTCGGTGAGGAAGTTGGGGAAGCCGCCGTCGGCGCGCTGCGCGCCGCGCAGGAAGCCGAGAGCGTTCTGGATCACATCGGCCTCGGTGGACACGCCCCCGGCAAGCAGCGCCTGGATCGCGGCGGCGGTGTCGTCGACGTCGGCCGGCCGGCCGGCCTCGCTGGGGAAGCCGCCGTTGTCGAGCGCCTGGTCGCGCAGCCAGGCCACGGCCATGTCGAGGCGGTCGCCGGTGACGCCGGCGGCGTTCATGGCGAGGATCGCCCAGATCGTCGTGTTGACGGCGGCAGCGTCGGGGTTGGAGACGGCGAGCGAGAAGTGGCCGTCGGGCTGGCGGTACTCGTAGAGCTTGGCCAGCAGGTCGACCGGCGGAGAGCCGGCGGCGTAGATGCGGTCGCGCTTGCCGGCGGCGACGTAGGCGAGGATCGTCTTCGAGTAGTACGACGGGATGTTGCTGACCGTTCCCGAGGCGGCGACGGCGGGGTGGTTGAGCCCGTTGATGTAGGTGAACGGGTTCTTGCCGTCGATCGTCCAGGCGTCGGCGGTCACGTTCTCCTGGGCGGCGCGGATGGCGAGGATGCACCAGGGGGTGTAGAAGGGGTCCTCGAACCCCCCGCTCGCACTCTGCTTGGCGTGGAGGTAGTCGAGGCCGCGCGTCACGTGCGCGAGGCGCGCCGCCGAGGCGACCGTCGGCACGAGCAGCATCACCGTGGCGGCGAGCGTGAGGAGTAGCCCCGTTCTTCTCAACATCCCTGGTCCTCCAGTTCCACGAAGGTGACGCGGGTCCGGGCGCGGAACCGAGCCACAATGGTAACAGCCTTGACGCCGAAAATGCCAGCAAAGAGGCAGGTCGCGGCGACGTGCGCGAGGTCGAACGGCAGGCCCTGAGCGTACAGGGCCAGCAGGGCCGGCCACGTCCTCGCAGTGAAGGCGAGGAAGGTCCACAGCGTGACCAGCCAGTCGAACGCCAGGGCCAGCAGCCCCCCGACGATGACCAGCTCCCAGCGGCCGGGTCGGCGGCCGCCCCTCCCGAGGAGGCCGCCGACCGCGCCGACCAGGCCCCAGCCGAGCATCTGCCAGGGGGTCCACGGCCCCTGGCCGAAGAAGAGGTTGGAGACCAGGGCCGAGGTGGCGCCGACCATGAAGCCGGCGCCCGGCCCGAGGGCGACGCCCGAGACGAGGACGATGAAGGTCACCGGCTTCACGTTGGGCAGCGAGGCGAAGAGCACGCGGCTCGCCGTCGCCAGCGCGGCGAGGGCGGCGACCAGCGAGAGCTCCTGGGCGGCGACGCCGCGGGCGCCGTAGCCGACGAGCATGGCGCCCACGAGGGCGAGGACGATGAGGAGGCTCGTCAGGCTCCAGTCGACGGCATCGGGGGCGATGGCCGACCAGGCGGCAAGGGCGAGGGCGACGGCGAGCAGACCGCTCACGGTCAGGGTCGAGAGGCGGGGACCGGGCCAGGCCGCCGCCGCGCGGCCGGCGATCGACAGCGGGCTCACTGGAGGGTCCCTCCCCATCCGATCTCGTCCTCGTGGAGGACGCCCGGCAGCGCGTGACGCAGCAGGCGGTTCACCTGGGTGGAGAAGAACAACGACCCGTTCAGGACTTCGTCGGCGGGGCCGTCGGCGAGGACGCCCCCGTCGCCGAGTACGAGGACCCTCGTAGCGGCGCGGGCGGCGAACTCGACGTCGTGCGTGACGAGCAGGACGCAGCGGCCGGACGCGGTCCACCCGCGCAGCAAGCGTGCGAGGTCGACTTTGTGACTCGGGTCCATACCGCGCGTGGGCTCGTCGAGGACGAGCAGGGCAGGCTCGCCGCAGGCGACGGCGGCCAGTGCGACACGTGTACGCTCGCCGCCCGACAGCTCGCGCGGGTCGCGAGTGAGCAGGGCGGCGAGCTCGAGCTCGGCGACGATGCGCGTCGCCTTGCTGCTGCGCTCCGGCCCCTCGAAGCCGAGAGCGTCCAGGGTGTGGTCGATCTCCTCGGCCACCGTGTCCTTGACGAAGTAGTCGCCGGGGTTTTGGCCGAGCAGGGCACAGCCGCGTGCCGCCTCGGCGACCGACAGGGACGCGACGTCCCGGCCGAGGAGGGTCACCGTGCCGGCGAGGGGGCGGAGCAGGCCGTTGAAGTGCCGCACGAGCGTCGACTTGCCGGCGCCGTTCTCGCCCATGAGCG
>JAZBOM010000076.1:0-2625 GCA_036351205.1 Thermoleophilia bacterium
CGGCGAGACGGCGACGGGGCCGCGACCTCAGATGAGGTCGCGGCCCCGTCGCCGCCGCGCGCCCGTTTGGTCTCTCAGAAGGTCGTCAGGCTCACGTCGTGGCCCTGCTGCTGCACCATCAGCTTGAAGTCGTGCGGGCTGGTGGCGACCTGGGCCGCGTCGCTCAGCGTGATCAGGCCCTGCTCGTACAGCTTGAGCAGCGCCTGGTCGAAGGTCTGCATCCCGTAGAAGTCGCCCTCTTTGATGGCGTCGTGGACCAGCATCGCCTGGTCCGGGTCGAGGATGAAGTCGCGGATGCGGTTGGTGGTGATCATGACCTCGATGGCGGGCACGCGGCCCTGCCCGTCGGCGCGCTGCAGCAGACGCTGCGAGACGATGCCCTTGAGCGTGCCGGCCAGCATGATGCGCACCTGCTTCTGCTGGTGCAGGGGGAAGAAGTCGATGATGCGGTTGATGGTCTCGGTGGCGTCGATCGTGTGCAGCGTGCTCATCACGAAGTGGCCGGTCTGGGCCGCGGTGAGCGCCGCCGACACGGTATCGGTGTCGCGCATCTCGCCGATGAAGATGACGTCGGGGTCCTGCCGCAGCACGTACTTGAGGGCGCTCGCGTAGGTCTCGGTGTCGAGGCCGATCTCACGCTGATTGATGATCGCCCTGCGGTCCTTGTGCAGCACCTCGATCGGGTCCTCGATGGTGACGATGTGGCGCCGCATGGTGGCGTTGATGTGGTCGATCATCGCCGCCAGCGTCGTCGTCTTGCCCGAGCCGGTGGTGCCGGTCACCAGCATCATCCCGCGGGGCTCGAGGGCCAGGCGCTTGAGGATGTCGGGGAGGTGCAGTTCCTCGAACGAGGGGATCTTCGTCGTCACCTGGCGCATCGCGATGCTGATGCTGCCCCGCTGGCGGAAGACGTTGACGCGGAAACGCCCCAGGTTCGGGGCGGAGTAGGCGAAGTCGATCTCGTTGTGCTCCGAGAACCGCCTGATCTGCTTGTCGGTCATGATCGAGGCGGCGACGTCCTTGGTGTCCTCGGGGGTGAGCGGCGGTTCATCCATGAGCGCGAGCTCGCCGTCGACGCGGAGAACGGGCGGACTGCCCGCCTTGATGTGCAGGTCGGACGAGTTGCGCGCGATCATGTCGGCAAGGAGTTCGTCTATGGCTTTCACTGGGCTCCCCCAGGGTTCGCGTGTGGCCGCCTCTTCCTTATTCGTCAGTTTGGGCGAAAGCCTTACTTCTTTGTCCGGCCCGCGAGCCTGAGGTACGGGTCGTGGCCGGTCGGTGGTGGGGCCGGCAGGGTCGCTGCGTGGGCCGGAAGCCGCACAGGGGTGGGCACGGGCGCGTGGTGGCCGCAGCAGCGGGCGCGGGGCCGCGGCGATCGGCCGTCGACGACGGCGACCCGCTCCGGGACGCGGCGTCGGCGCGTCAGGTGGTCGTGACCGCCCTGGTCAGGGCATCGACGGCCGGGGTGCGCTCAGCGGCTCAGGGCCGGCCGCCGATCCAGGCGCCGTCGTACACCGCCGCGATGATGACCTGGCCGGCGGAGCTGGAGGCGTGGATCATCTGCCCGCCGCCGATGTAGATGGCGACGTGGCTCGAGTAGGCGGGCGTGCCGAAGAAGATGAGGTCGCCGGGCTGGAGGGCGCTCAGCGGCACGTCGGTGGTGACGGCCGCCTGCATGGTCGCCGAGTGCGGCAGGCTGTAGCCGATCTGCGCGTAGCAGTACATGGTCAGGCCCGAGCAGTCGAAGCCGGACGGGCTGGCCCCGCCGTAGACGTAGGGCACGCCGAGGTAGCGCATCGCGATGCCGACGACCTCGGAGTGGCCGCTGCCGCCCGGGTCGACGGGCTGTGCATACTCGCCCGTCGCCTCGGCTGCCGCGGCAGCCGCCGCTGCCGCCGCCTCCTGGCGCAGCCGGTCGATGTCGCCGGTCAGCTGGCTCTCGAGACGCTCGAGGCGCGCCTGGAGGGCGAGGACCTCGTCCTTCTGCGCCTTGCGCTCGGCGACGAGGCGGGCCGCCTCCTCCTTGTCGGCCGCGAGCTTGAGGCGGCGGTCGCGGATCTCGCGCTCGTAGGCGGCGATGGACCTGACCATGTCGACGTCGGAGTCGCCGAGGCGGCGCATGAGGTCGAGCTGCGAGACGAACTCGTCGAAGCTCGAGCTCGCGAAGAGCACGTCCATGAAGTCGACCCCGCGCGACTTGTAGAGCATGCAGGCGCGCGTCTCGAGCTGTGCCTTGGCGAGCTCCTGGTTGAACTCGGCGACGTCGAGAAGGTGCTCGTTCTCGCGCATGGCGGCCTGGATGTCGGCCAGCTGGGCGGTCGCCATGTTGTACTTCTCGACCGCGAGGTCGGCCTTGAGGTAGACGGCGCCGAGCTTCTCCTGGATGCGCTGCAGCTCGGCCTTCTTCTCTGACAGCGGGGTGCCGGCGGCGCTCGCCGTGACGAGCAGCGTGACGACGGCGACGGCGATGGGGAGGACGAAGCGGAGGCGTACGGAAAGTCTCGCGCGTCGTGTCCGGGTCATGCCTGCATCCCCCTCAAGGAGCGTGAGCGGCGGGCGCCGCGCGGGCGGCCGCCCTCAAGCAGTGGAGATTACACCCTCGGCGCGTCGGCGACAACGGGGCGA
>JAZBOM010000077.1:0-2581 GCA_036351205.1 Thermoleophilia bacterium
GGTCGGGCAGACCGTGCGTGTGAAGATCATCGAGGTCGACACCGAGCGTCGCCGCCTCAGCCTCTCGATCAAGCGGGTCGAGGGCGCCGACGAGGTGCGGCCCATGCCGCCGATGCCGGTCGAGATCGAGGAGCCCGAGGCCGAGGAGGCCGAAGAGCTCGAGGCCGAGACGGCCGACGAGACGACCGCCGACGAGACCGCCGAGGTCGCGACTGAAGAGGTCACCGAGGCGCCGGCCGACGAGGCCGCCGAGACCGTTGCCGAGGAGACCGTCGAGGAGCCCGAGGAGTCCGCTGAGGCCGAGGTCGCCACGGAGCCCGAGGCCGAGGTGGCCGAGACCGTCGCCGAGCCCGAGGCCGCCGACGAGACCGCCGACGAGACCGCTGCGTCCGAGCCGGTCGAAGAGGCTGAAGAGGCCGCCGGCGAGGTGGCACCGCCGCTCGACGAGGGTCCCACGCTGGGCCTGAGCGACGAGGTCTTCCCGGTCGGCGCCGAGCCGGCCGACGAGGCGCCCGACGCCGGCGAAGCAGAGGCGGAGCCGCAGGCCTGAGACCGACGACCCGCGGCCGGGCGGCGTCGAGACGCCGCCCGGCCGCTTCCGCGCCATGACCCTGACACAGCGACAGAGAGTACCCCGCCTCGGCTTGACCGGCGGCATCGGCTCCGGCAAGTCGACGGCGCTCGCCTACCTCCGTGAGCTCGGCGCCGCCGTCGAGTCGAGCGACGACATCGTGCACGAGCTTCTCGGCCGGCCCGAGATCGCCGCCGAGATCGGCGCGCACTTCGGGCGCGAGGTGCTCACCGAGGACGGCGCCGTCGACCGCCCGGCCGTCGCCCGCATCGTCTTCGACGACCCTACGGAGCTCGCCTGGCTCGAGGGCCTCCTGCACCCGCACGTACGGCAGCGGCTCGACGAGTGGGCGCGCAAGGCGCAGCGGGCCCGCCCGCGGCCGCCGCTGCTCGTCGCCGAGGTGCCGCTGCTCTACGAGACCGGCCTCGACGCCTCCTTCGACTACGTGCTCCTCGTCACGGCGCCGCCCGACGTGCGCCGCCGGCGTGTCGCCGCCAAGCTCACCGACAGCGAGTTCGCCCGGCGGCTCGAGCAGCAGCTCCCCGAGGAGCAGAAGGTCGGGCGTGCCGACTTCGTGCTGCACAACACCGGCAGCCGCAAGCGCCTCAAGGCGTTCGTCGGCGAGACCTTCGCGCGCATCATCTCGGCGGCCGCGGCGGGCGAGAGGGCCGAGCGCGCGGCGTCGTGACGCCGCCGGCCGCTTCCGCAGGCGCCATCGTCGTGAGGCCTCCCGTCGTCGTCCACGCGCTTCCGCTCCCGTGAAGCTCCTCGCCGCAGCCGGTCTTGCCCTCGTCGCGCTCGCGGCGCTCGCCCTCGCCGGCTACCGCCTGCTGCCCGCCTGGTACGCCGAGTCGGTGCCGGCCGCCGTGGCTCGCCAGGTCTACCCGCTCGAGCACGAGGCGGCGATCCGCGAGGCGGCGACGCGCCACGGCGTCGACCCCACGCTGGTCGCCGCCGTCATCTACCAGGAGAGCAGCTTCCGCGAGACTGTGGTCTCGGCGAGCGGCGCCATCGGGCTGATGCAGGTCCTCCCCTCGACCGCCGAGGACATCGCCCTGCGCACCGGCGGCGAGCGCTTCGAGACCGGCGACCTGCGGGACCCCGAGATCAACATCCGCTACGGCACCGAGCTTCTGCGCTTCCTGCTCGACTACTACGATGACGACGTGCCCACGGCCCTGGCCGCCTACCACGCCGGCCCGGGCAACGTCGACCGCTGGCTGCGCGCCGCCGGCGCCGACGAGCTCGAGCTGGTGGCGATCCCGTACGCCGACACGCGGGCCTACGTCGAGCGCGTCGGCCGCCTGCGCACCATCTACCGGCGCGCCTGGGGGGCCGAGCTCGGCGCCCCCTCCTGAGCGTTGCGAACAGGTGTTCGTGTTGGTACACTCGTGCTGACCGCGCCGCGCTGCGGACCGGCGCGCGGTGCCGGCGGCGGCGCCGCACGCGAGTCAGTCCGCGGCGCCGCGGTCCGTGAAGCCGCCGCTAAAGTCGTCCACCGCGTCCCGTCCGCGAGGTCATGACCGACTTCAGGGTCCATGCCGAGTACAGCCTGACCGGCGACCAGCCCGAGGCGGTCGCCGCGCTCGGCGACGGCGTCGCGCGCGGCGACCGCTACCAGACGCTGCTCGGCGTCACCGGCTCGGGCAAGACCTTCACCATGGCCAACGTCATCGCCCGGGCCCAGAAGCCCACGCTGGTGATCGCCCACAACAAGGCCCTCGCGGCGCAGCTCTGCAACGAGTTCCGCGAGTTCCTCCCCGACAACGCTGTCGAGTACTTCGTGAGCTACTACGACTACTACCAGCCCGAGGCGTACGTGCCGGCGCAAGACCTGTACATCGAGAAGGACTCGTCGATCAACGACGAGATCGACCGCCTGCGCCACTCGGCGACCACGTCACTCTTCCTGCGTCGCGACGTGGTCATCGTCGCCAGCGTGAGCTGCATCTACGGCCTGGGCTCGCCCGAGGAGTACCTCGAGCGCATGGTGCTGCTCAAGGTCGGCGA
>JAZBOM010000078.1:0-2771 GCA_036351205.1 Thermoleophilia bacterium
GCCCTACTTCACGGTGTACGCGGAGCCCACGAGCCCGCTGCGGCACCCGACGGACAGTCTCGACAAGCTGCTCTTCTGCGCCGATCAGGGCATCCC
Organism: Thermoleophilia bacterium; assembly: GCA_036351205.1. Taxonomy (GTDB): domain Bacteria; phylum Actinomycetota; class Thermoleophilia; order UBA2241; family UBA2241; genus UBA2241. The sequence goes on from JAZBOM010000078.1 coordinate 97, forward strand.
CGTGATCTACTCCCCGGCGCCGCTGGCCGGCGGCACGGCGCCGCTCACCCCGGCGGGTCACGTCGCCCAGGGGACGGCCGAGTCCCTCTTCGGCCTCGTGATCCACCAGCTCCGCCGCCCGGGTGCGCCGTTCATCTTCGGGATGGGACCCGCCGTCCTCGACATGGGCACCATGCAGTCCTCCTACAACGCTCCCGAGTACCTTGCGGCTCTGCTGGGCGCCGTCGGCATGGCGCGCTGGCTCGACCTGCCCAACTGGGGGTACGGCGCCACGACGGACGCGCAGCTCGTCGACGCCCAGGCGGGGATGGAGATCGCCGAGCTCGCCCTCCTCTGCATGACCGCGGGGTCGAACCTCAACCATGACGTCGGCTACCTCGACTTCGGCCTGACCGCCTCGCTCGAGCTCATCGTGATCGTCGACGAGTACCTCAGCATGAATCGGCGCATCCTTGCCGGCATCGAGGTGACGCCGGAGACACTCGCCCTGGACGCCGTTCGCCAGGTGGGGCCGGGCGGCGACTTCCTCTCCTCACGGCACACCGCCCGCCACGTGCGCACGGCCCAGTGGCGCCCGACGATCCTGAACCGTCAGGGCCGCCCGCGTTGGGAGGAGGAGGGCGGGCTCGACCTGCGCGAGCGCGCCCGGCGCAAGGCGCTCGAGCTGCTCGCGCGCCACGAGCCCGCCCCGCTCGATCTCGCAGTCGCGGAGCGGGTCGACGCGCTCGTCGACGGCTTCGCGCCGCGGCCGTGAGCGGCCTTCAGGCGTCGCCAGTCGTGGCGGCCAGCAGAGCGGAGGAACGACCATGACAGAGTCCGGGATGAGGATCGCCGACATCCGCACGACGCCGTTGATGCTGGCCTTCAAGGAGCCCTACCACTGGGCCGGCCGCGTCGACCACGGCGCCGGAGTCGTGCTGGTCGAGGTCGAGACCGACGACGGGCTCGTCGGAGTCGGCGAGTCGGTGGCCGCCCTCCCGGCCGACGGCACGGTCGCTGCCATCCGGGCCGTCACGCCGCTGTTCCTCGGGCAGCCGGCGCACGACGTCGAGCGTCTCATCACCGCTGCCCGCCACCTCGGCAGCTTCAACCACACGCCCTGGTACGCGGCGCTCACCCTGGCCGGCGTGGAGATGGCCCTCTGGGACCTTCTCGGCAAGGCCGCCGGATGGCCCGTCCATCGCCTGCTCGGCGGGGCCGTGCGTGACGAGGTCGACTACTTCGGCTTCGTCCAGGGCGACACGGCGGACGAGCTCTCCGAGGACGCCCGCGACCTCGCCGCCGCCGGCTACTCCGTCATCTACATGAAGGTCGGGCGCGGCGAGGATGCCGACCTGCGCAACACGGCCGCCGTCCGTGAGGCGATCGGCGGCCGGCGTCTGCGCCTCGACCCGAACTGCGCCTGGAGTGTGGCCGAGGCGATCCACATGATCGGGCGCCTGCGTGAGTTCGAACCAGAGTGGATCGAGCAGCCCACGCCGCTGGAGAGTGTCGCCGCTCTGCGTCAGGTCCGGGAGAGCGTCGACGTGCCCATCGCCGCCGATCAGGCCGTCTTCACTCCGGCCGACGTCTACGAGATCTGCCGCCAGCGAGCGGCCGACGTGGTCGTCCTCTCGCCGCAGGAGGCGGGCGGTCTGCTTGCCTTCGGCAAGGCCGCCGCCATCGCCGAGGCGGCGGGCGTCCCCATCTGCCTGCACGGGCAGGGCGTCTCGGGCATCACCGACGCCGCCCAGCACCACCTCGGACTCCGCACCGCCAACCTCACGGACGGCAACCAGATCATGCACCAGCTCCTCGTCGAGGACCTGGTCACCGCTCCGGACCTCACCCCCGTGGAGGGCAAGCTCGGGGTCTGGGAGGCTCCGGGTCTCGGCATCGACCTCGATCGCGACGCCGTCGCGCGCGCTCACGAGCGGCACGAGCGCTCGGCGGGGCGATGACGGCGCCGCGTCGGTCCTTGGAGGCCGCTCCCCCCGGGGGACCGTGTTGATGGGCGCCGCTCCCTACCCGGACTTCTTCAACGACGTCTTCGGCCCGGTCATGCAGCCCGGTTCGAGCTCCCACACCGCGGGGCCCTGCCGACTCGGCTACCTCGCCGCCGATCTCCTGGGCGAGACGCCGGTGCGCGCCCGCGTCCTCCTCGACGCGCACGGCTCCTTCGCCGGCACCTTCGGGCTCATGGCCGAGGACCGGGCGATGCTCGCCGGGATCCTCGGGCTGCTGCCCGACGACGCGCGCCTCTTCCGCGCTTTCGAGCTCGCCGCCGAGAGCGGTCTGGCGTCGTCGTTCGAGTTCGGCGACCTCGTCGAGAGCACCCACCCGAACGCCGTGAAGTTCGTGCTCACCAGCGCGGGCGGCCGCGTCGCCGAGCTCGTCGGCGCGTCGCTTGGCGGCGGCGTCGTGGAGACCGCGGTGGTGGACGGTTTCGCCCTGCGCCTGCGCGGCGAAAGCCACGTCCTGCTGGTGTTCGACCCGGCGCAGCGCCTGGACGAGGGTGCACTGCGCCGGGTGCGCGGGCTGTTGCCGACGCCGGTCGATGAGCGCCGTGTGCGAGCGGCCGGCAAGGGCGTGCTGCACGTCTTCGCGCTCGGCGACGTGCCCGACCTGGCCACCGCCCGGGAGGCTCTCGCCGGCCGCAGCGATGCCCTCGGCGACGGCGACGGCGTGTCGGAGGC
>JAZBOM010000079.1:0-2563 GCA_036351205.1 Thermoleophilia bacterium
GAGAGGACGAGAGATGGCCGTACGCAGCATCGTGAAGATCGACGAGGAGCTCTGCACGGGCTGCGGCCTGTGCGTCACGCCGTGCGCCGAGGGCGCCATCGAGATCGTCGACGGCAAGGCCAAGGTCATGAAGGAAGAGCTCTGCGACGGGGCCGGCTTCTGCCTCGCCGTCTGCCCCGAGGGCGCCCTCACCGTCGAGAAGCGCGAGGCGCCGGAGTTCGACGAGGAGGCGGCGGCCGAGAAGATGGCCCAGAAGCTGGCCGCCGCGGCGACGATCCAGCAGACCTGCTTCAACTGCGGGCGCAGCGAGATGGACGGCGTGCTCTTCCCCTGCCGCCTGAAGGGCGAGAGCCTCTGGGCCTGCGCCAGGTGCCTGCCGCAGCTCATCCACGGGTGACCGGTCGCCGTTGACCCGGTCGTAGACTCCGCACCCGTGACCGCACACGACCACAGCCGGCCGTCGCAACGGCCGGCCCAGCCCACGCACCACACCCATCCGGCGCCCACGACGGGTCGCCCCAGAACCGGAGGTCCCATGGACAGCTACCACGGCTCAGTCAACACGATGGTGCAGAGAGCGCGCGACGCCGGCGAAGAGACGGTGTGGGACAGGATGGAGGCGCAGGGCAAGCGCTGCAGCTTCTGCGAGGGCGGTATCCGCTGCTCGCTGTGCTCGCAGGGCCCCTGCCGCATCACGGCCAAGGCCCCGCGCGGCGTCTGCGGCATCGACGCCGACGGCATGGCGATGCGCAACTTCCTCCTGCAGAACACGATGGGCACCGCGACGTACATGTACCACGCCAACGAGGTGTTCAAGACGCTCGCCGAGGCGAAGCCCGGCGGCACCTTCGAGGTCAAGGACTGGGGCAAGCTGGAGACGCTCGCCGGCGCGATCGGCCTCGACGTCGAGCCGAAGGACACGCTGCCGAAGCGCCTCTCGACGGCCCTCATCGCCGAGCTGGCGCGCGACCACAAGGAGCCCTCCCCGCTGGTCAAGGCCTTCGCCCCGGCGCCGCGCCAGAAGGTGTGGGAGGAGCTCGGCATCTTCCCCGGCGGCGCCCTCCAGGAGAACACGGTCGCGACCGCCAACTGCCTCACCAACGTCAACGGCGACTACGTCTCGCTCGCCCTCAAGGGCCTGCGCCTCGGCATCGCCACCGCCTACGGCGTCCAGGTACCGCTCGAGTTCGTCCAGGACGCGCTCTTCGGCACCCCGACGCCCCACGCCATCAAGACCGACCTCGGCATCATCGACGGCGACTACGTCAACATCGCCGTCAACGGCCACGAGCCCATGATGGGCGCGGCCCTGATCGACGCGGCCCGCACGGAGGCCGCCCAGGCGAAGGCCAAGGCGGCCGGCGCCAAGGGCCTCCGCATCGTCGGCTCGATCGAGACCGGCCAGGAGCTCGTCCAGCGCTTCGAGGTGGACGACGTCTTCGTCGGCCTCACCGGCAACTGGCTGAACGAAGAGCTCGCCGTGGCGACCGGCGGCCTCGACGTGTTCGCCGCCGACATGAACTGCACCGTCCCGACACTCGCCGACACCTGTCACCGCCACGGCACCCTGCTGGTCCCCGTGAGCGACCTCGTCGGCGTGCCCGGCATGGACGAGGGCGTCATCTTCGACGCCGCCAAGGCCGCCGACCAGGCGCAGCAGCTCATCGCCATGGCGGTCGCCAACTACCCGAAGCGCAAGGCGATGGGCAACGGCGCCCCCGAGCTGCGCACCGGCGACGCCGTCGCCGGCTTCTCGACCGAGAGCATCCTCGGCGCCCTCGGCGGCTCGCTCGACCCCCTGCTCGACGTGATCAAGAACGGGACCCTCAAGGGCGTCGCCGGTCTCGTCAGCTGCACGACGCTGCGCGACTCGGGCCAGGACTGCATGACGGTCGAGGTCGCGAAGGAGCTCATCAAGAACGACGTCCTCGTGCTGGCCATGGGCTGCGGCAACGCCGCCGTCCAGGTCGCCGGCCTCGAGGCGCCTGAGGCGAAGGAGCTCGCCGGCCCCGGCCTCAAGGCCGTCTGCGAGCTCCTCGGGATCCCGCCGGTGCTGAGCTTCGGCACCTGCACCGACACCGGCCGGATCCTGGTGCTGGTCGGCGCCATCGCCGACGCCCTCGGCGTCGACGTGCCGGCGTTGCCAGTCGTGGCAACGGCGCCCGAGTACATGGAGCAGAAGGCGACCATCGACGCCATGGCGGCGCTGGCCTTCGGCCTCTACACGCACGTCAGCCCGGTGCCCTTCGTGACCGGCGCGCCGAACCTGGTGAAGCTCGTCACCCAGGACCTCCCCGGCGTGACCGGCGGCAAGCTCGCCGTCGAGACCGACGCCAAGGAGGCGGTCGCCGGGATGCTGGCGCACATCGCGACGAAGCGCGAAGCGCTGGGCATCTAGCCCAGCGCTCACACGAGCGGACGATGCAGGGGGCGCACCGCGAGGTGCGCCCCCTCTATCAACGAGCATCGGGCCGCTCTGGGGATCTGAGCGGACCCTGAGCACCACGCGGCGCGAGAGCGCGGACTGAGAAGCGCGAGGGGCGGGCCGTGAGGCCCGCCCCTC
>JAZBOM010000080.1:0-5730 GCA_036351205.1 Thermoleophilia bacterium
CGAGGTCGAGGCGCCCCACCGGGAAGAGCACGCGGCCGTTGGGCACGAGGTCGACGACGACGCGCTCGGCGTGCGGGTCGCTGCGCGTGCTGGCCACACCGCGCGGCTTGTTGAGCAGCACGTAGCGCAGCTCGCGGGGCTCGACGACCGCCCCGTCGACGGCGACCACGTCGCCCTCGCCGACCTTGTGGCGCGGGAAGGTCACGGCCTCGCCGTTCACGGTGACGGCGCCGGACTTGATGAGCTCGTCGCACGAGCGTCGTGAGCCCAGGCCGGCGCGGGCGAGGTAGACGACGAGGTTCATGGGGTTCACCGGCGGCGCTCCGCGTTGCTCACGAGCCGCCGGCGCAGGGCCTCGACGTCGTCGGAGCCCAGGGCGAAGCCTTCGAGGTCGGGCAGGGCGTCGCGGTCCTCGAGGCCGAAGAGCTTGAGGAAGCGCCCCGTGGTGCCGTAGAGGATCGGCGAGCCCGGCGCCTCGGAGCGGCCGCACTGCTCGACGAGCCCGCGCTCCTCGAGCGCCGACAGCGCCCACTCCGAGGACACGCCGCGCACCTCGGCGACGTCGGCGCGTGTCGCCGGCTGTAGGTAGGCGACCACGGCGAGCGTCTCCAGCAGCGCCGGCGTGAGGTCGTCGGGGCGCTGCGCGCCGGTGAGCTCGCGGACGGCCTCGGCACAGTCGTCGGCGACGGCGAAGGTGTGGCCGCCGCCCACGCGGACGAGCTCGAGACCGTGGCGGCCGCCGGCGAACTCCGCGCGCAGCGCGTCGAGAGCGGCCGTCACCTCGGCGTCGCCCGCAGCGCAGGCGGCGGCCAGCTCCGTCGTGGCGACGGGCCGCGGCGAGATGAACAGGAGCGCCTCGAGGCGCCGTGCGAGAAGGTCCATGGAAGTCACAGCGTCAGTCACGCGATGCTACCCCAGCGGCGCCGCTGCCGTCACCCCGCGGCCCCGGCACACGGCGCCTGCTCGCGCGCCCCGGTGTCACGCCGGGGCCGGCGCGACGCGGGTGACGACGATGTCGTCGAAGGCGCGCCGCTGCCGCAGGCGCGCCTCGCCCTGGGCGTGCAGCTCGAGAAGGGCGAAGAAGGTCAAGGCGCGCTCGAGACGGCTCCGCGGAGCCACCTCGTGGAAGCTGAAGCCACCGTCGGCGTCGAGGATCGTGCGCAGCCGCCGCAGCTCGGCGACGAGCGAGACGGCGAGGTCGGCGAGGTGGCTCGTGTCGGGCCGCGGCGGCTCCTCGAGCAGCGGCGCGAGAGCCGCGGCCAGCATGCCGGCCGGCAGGACGACGTCGTCGGCCGGCCGGCGGAGCAGCGCCGCCGGTACCGGGGCCGCGCGGTAGAGCCGCCCCGCGTGCGCGGCCCAGCGCTCGCCGAGGTGGTCGCCGGCGTTGCGGAACTGGCCGTAGCGCACGAGCCGGGCGAGCAGCTCGCGGGCGGCCTCCTCGGGGTCGAGCTCGTCGAGCGCCTCCTCGACGTCCTGCTCGAGAAGGAGGCGCGACTTCATCTCGAGCAGGGCCGCGACGAGGAGCACGAACTGCGAGGTCGCGTCGAGGTCGAACTCCTCACGCTCGGCGAGACGCACGACGTACTCGGCGATGATGCGCGAGACGCGCACCTCCCAGATGTCGATCTCGTCCTTGAGGATCAGGGTGACGAGCAGGTCGAACGGCCCGTCGAAGACGTCGAGGTCGAGCTCGAGCCGTTCGGAGGGGGCGACGGCCGCCTCGAGGTCGACCGCCGTCGCGCCGGGGCTCACGCGCGTCACTCCTCGGGCTGGCGGACGAAGGACGGGATGTCGAAGTCGCCGTCGAAGCGCGGCGGGCGCTCGAAGGGCGTGGCCTCCGGCTCGCGCCCGGGGCTCTTCGCCCGCGGGCCGGTCTCGGCGGGCGGCTCCTCGCGGCGCGCCGCGCCCTCGCCGAAGCCCGTCGCCACGACGGTGACCGCCATGGTGCCCTCGAGGCGCTCGTCGACGACGGCGCCGAAGATGATGTTGGCGTCGTCGTCGGCGGCGTCGGCGATGAGGCCGGCGGCGTCGTTGACCTCGTACAGCGACACGTCGGCGCCGCCGGTGATGTTGAGGAGGATGCCCTTGGCGCCCTCGATCGAGGTCTCGAGCAGGGGCGAGTTGATGGCCGCGTCGGCGGCGTCGTGCGCGCGGGTCTCGCCGCGCCCGACACCGATGCCCATGAGGGCGGTGCCGGCGTCCTTGACGATGGTGCGCACGTCGGCGAAGTCGAGGTTGATGAGTCCGGGCACGGTGATGAGGTCGGTGATGCCCTGCACGCCCTGGCGCAGCACGTCGTCGGCGTGACGGAAGGCCTCGACCACCGAGGTGTTGCGCTCGATCACCTCGAGCAGGCGGTCGTTGGGGATCGAGATGACCGTGTCGGCCACCCCGCGCAGCTCGTCGATGCCGGCGCTCGCCTGGTCCATGCGCCGCCGGCCCTCGAACGAGAACGGCTTGGTGACGATGGCGATGGTGACGGCGCCGAGCTCGCGGGCGATGGCGGCGATGACCGGGGAGGCGCCGGTGCCGGTGCCGCCGCCCTCGCCGGCGGTGACGAAGACGAGGTCGGCGCCGCGCAGGGCCGATTTGAGCTGGTCGCGCGAACCTTCCATGGCCTCGCGACCCACCTCGGGGTCGGCGCCGCCGCCGAGGCCGTGGGTGATCTCCTGGCCGATGTGGATCTTGACGTCGGCATCGCACACGTCGAGTTGCTGGACGTCGGTGTTGACGGCGATGAACTCGACGCCCTTGACGCCGGTGTCGACCATGCGGTTCACGGCGTTGGTGCCCGCGCCGCCGACACCGACGACCTTGATGGTCGTGACGTAGGGCCGGCCCTTCACCGGCTGGTCGGCGCCCAGCGGGTCCGCCGGCCGCACGCTGTCGTTGGTGCGCCGGAAGAGCTCGCTGAGCCCGTCCTTCATGCTAGGTCGCTCGGCCATTGAGCACCTCCCGCGCGAGGGCGCGGTACGCCTCTGCCCCTCTCCCCTTGGGATCGTACTTCAGCACCGAGCTGCCGATGACCGGCGCCTCGGCGAACTTGATCGTCTTGCGCACCACGGTGTCGAACACGAGCGGACCGAAGTTCTCGCGCAGCACCTCGACCGACTCTCGGCCGTGCAGCGTGCGGGCGTCGAAGAGGGTCGGCAGGATGCCCTTGATCTTGACTTCCGGGTTGAGGTTCTCGCGGATCATCTCGAGGGTGCGCTCGAGCTGCAGGAGGCCGCGCAGCGAGAGGTACTCGCACTGCACGGGGACGATGACGCCCTCAGCCGCCGTGAGGGCGTTGATGGTGAGCAGGCCGAGCGACGGCGGCGTGTCGATGAGGATGTAGTCGTACCGCTCCCGCACCGGGTCGAGGGCGCGCTGGAGGGCGCGCTCGCGGCCGATCATCTGCGAGAGCGCCATCTCGGCGCCGGCGAGGTCGATGGTCGACGCCGCCACGTCGAGCTCGCGCTCGTAGATGACCTCTTCAATCGGCGTGCGGTGCACGAGCACGTCGAACATGCTCGTCTCGAGGCTCTCGGTGTCGACCCCCTGACTCATGGTCAGGTTGCCCTGGGGGTCCATGTCGACGGCCAGCACGCGCAGGCCGTGCTCACGGAGGGCGGCTCCGAGGTTGACCGTCGAGGTGGTCTTGGCGACGCCGCCCTTCTGATTGGCGAAGGCGATGACGTGCGTCATGGGGTCCCGCTCCTCTGTTGCCACCACGTCAGGGCTGAGTTCGCCCCGGCTCGAAGAATCCCTGCACGCGGCGAGCCCCACAGGGGACTGTGGGGCTCGCCGCGTGCATCCTTCATGACCAGGCGATCGAGATCGACGCCCCGTGGGTCAGGCCTTCTGCCCTTCGCCCTCCTCGTCGGCGCCGGGCTCCTCCTCGTCGACGACGAGCTCGTCGTCGGCCACGAGCTCCTCGTCGGCCTCGTCGTCGGCCACGAGCTCCTCGTCGCCCTCGTCGTCGGCGCCGGCCTCGAGCTCGAGATCCTCGTCGTACTCCTCGTCGCCCACGTACTCCTCCTCCTCCTCGTCTTCTTCACTGACGATGGAGGAGATGGCGCGCTTGAGGAAGCGCACGCGCGTGCCGCGACCGACCTCGAGCTCGATCCAGTCGTCGCCGATCTTGCGCACGGTGCCGAACATACCGCCGATGGTGACCACCTCGTCGCCGCGCTTCATCATCGACACCATCTCGCGGTGCGCCTGCTTCTGGCGGCGCTGCGGGCGGATGGCGAGGAAGTAGAAGATACCGAAGAAGACGAGGATCCAGATAAGGAGTACGCCACCGTTGGCCATACTGACTCAACCTCCTGCGCGATAGCGCGACGTGACCGATGCTGCGAACTCTGTGAACGCGCCCGCACGGATGGCCGCACGGGCTCGCTCGGTCAATCGTATCAGAACGCGGAGGTTGTGGAGACTCAAGAGCTGAGCCGCCAGCATCTCCTTCTGCAGCACCAGGTGACGCAGGTAGGCGCGCGTGAAACCGGCACAGGCCGGGCAGTCACAGCCCTCGTCGAGCGGGCTCAGGTCGCGGGCGAAGCGCGCGTTGCGCAGGTTGAGGCGTCCGTCGTCCGTGAGCGCCGTGCCGGTGCGCGCCATGCGGGTCGGCAGCACGCAGTCGAAGACGTCGACCCCGCGGCGGATCACCTCGATCAGCCCCGCGGGGTCGCCGATGCCCATGAAGTACCGCAGGCGCTCGCGCGGCAGCAGCTCGTCCATGAGCTCGACGGTGGCGAGCATCTCGTCGCCGCGCTCGCCGACCGAGAGGCCGCCGACGGCGTAGGCGTCGAAGCCGATGCCGAGGAGCTCCGCCGCCGAGCGGCGGCGGAGCTCCTCGTCGACCCCACCCTGCACGATGCCGACGAGCAGCTGGTCGCGGCGGCCGTGCGCCTCCTTGCAGGCCGCCGCCCAGCGGGTCGTACGCTCCACCGCCGCGACCAGCTCGTCGCGGGCGAGGATGCCGGGGGCGCACTGGTCGAAGCACATCACGATATCGGCCCCGAGGCGCTCCTGGACCTCGATGGCGAGCGCCGGCGTGAAGACGTGACGCGAGCCGTCGTACACCGAGCTGAACTCCACGCCGTCGTCGGTGACGAGCCGCGTGTCGGCGAGGCTGAACACCTGGAAGCCGCCGGAGTCGGTGAGGATCGGCCCCGGCCACTGCATGAAGCCGTGCAGCCCCCCGTGCAGGGCGACGATCTCGGCGCCGGGGCGGAAGTAGAGGTGGTACGTGTTGGCGAGCACGATCCCGGCGCCGAGGGCGGCGAGGTCGCGTGGCGCCACCCCCTTGACCGTCGCCTTGGTGCCGACGGGCATGAAACACGGCGTCTCGACGGCGCCGTGCGGGGTCTCGAGGCGGCCGGCACGGGCGCACCCGTCGGCCGCCTCGACGGTGAACGCGAACCCCTCGGCCCTGTACTCCGGAGCGGCGGCCATCGACGCCCTCACACCACCAGCATCGCGTCGCCGAAACTGAAGAAGCGGTAGCGCTCGCGCACCGCGTGCTCGTACGCGGCCCGGGTCGGCTCCACGCCGGCAAACGTCATCACGAGGGCGAGGAGGCTCGTCCGCGGCAGGTGGAAGTTCGTCAGGAGGCCGCCGACCACGCGCGGCGTGAAGCCGGGCATGATGAAGAGGTCGGTCTCGCCGCGCAGCGCCCCTCCCCGGGCCACGTGCTCGAGCACGCGCACCGTCGTGGTGCCGACGGCGACCACGCGGCGGCCCGCG
>JAZBOM010000081.1:0-3484 GCA_036351205.1 Thermoleophilia bacterium
CGTGGTGCAGGGCGTGCAGCGCCGCCGGGTCGAGGCGCATCAGCATCGTCACCGCGGTCGGGAGGTCCGGCGCCAGCGGGTCGAGCCTGGGCTCGTTGGCGGCGACGCCCCACGCGGCGACGTCTCTGCTCCTCAGGAGTCGGCCGATGGTGTGCCGGTCGAGCACGTTCAGCATGGACAAGCCCCTCAGGTCGGCACGGCGATCGCCGCCGCGACGAGTCGCTCAGATGGTGGCACCCCGGTCACTCGAGCCGCAATGGACGGAGGCACGGACTTCGCTCTCCCGCTTGGCCCTTCTGGACAGTCGTGCTCGTGAGTTCGACAGTCTGTCGCGCCGGGCTGTCGCCATTTGTGACGAAACGCTGAAATGTGACGGATTGCACAAATGAAGGGTTTACGCCCCCGTGGCCCCCGGACAAACTAGGAGTGCGACAATCCGATATAGCGGAGGAGGTGAGACCGATGCAGGGGTACGCCTATCTGTACTACAAGCTCGCCCGCGGGGACCGTCGCGAAAGGTCGCGCAGGTGACCATCGGCTGACGATGAGCACGCGACCACCATACGTATCGTCCTGAAGGGGACGGTCTGCTGCGGCGGATCGTCCCCTTCTTCACGTCCGGGCCGGGGATTCGATGGCGGGCGTCGGGTGGGAGCCGCGCGCGCCGGTCGTTGCGGCGGTCAGCGGGGGCGCAGGTCGTGAGCGGCGGCCGCGCGCGCCGGTCGTTCCGGCGGTCAGCGCCGGCGCAGATCGGTGCGGCGGTCAGCGCGGGCGGAAGCGCCGCAGCCTGAGACTGTTGCTCACCACGGTGACGCTCGAGAGCCCCATGGCGGCGGCGGCGAAGATGGGGTCGAGGAGGATCCCGAAGGCGGGGTAGAAGACGCCGGCCGCGAGGGGGATGAGGGCGGCGTTGTAGGCGAAGGCCCAGAAGAGGTTCTGCTTCACGGTGCGGATCGTCCGCCGCGACAGCTCGATGGCGACGGGGACGCCGCGCAGGTCGCCCGAGATCAGCGTGACGTCGCCGGCCTCGACGGCGACGTCGGCGCCCGTGCCGAGGGCGATGCCGACGTCGGCCTGGGCGAGGGCGGGCGCGTCGTTGATGCCGTCGCCGACCATGGCGACCCGGCGCCCCTCGGCCTGCAGGCGCTCGACTTCGCCGGCCTTCTCGTGGGGGAGCACCTCGGCGCGCACGTCGTCGAGGCCGACCTCGCGCGCGATGGCCGCCGCCGTGCGCCGGTCGTCGCCGGTCAGCATGATCACGTCGAGCCCGAGCTCGTGCAGCCGGCGCACGCCCTCGAGCGAGCCCTCCTTGACGCGGTCGGCGATGGCCAGCGCGCCGGCTGCCCGGCCGTCGACCCACACGAAGGCCAGCGTGGCGCCGGTCTCGCGCAGGGCGGCGCCGCGCCGCTCGAGCTCGTCGACCGAGGAGCGCTCGCCGGCGAGGCGCGCGCTGCCGACCTCGACGAGCCGGCCTTCGACGCGGGCCCGTACGCCGTGGCCGGCGAGGTCCTCGAAGTCGGTGAAGGCGGGCGGCTCGAGGCCGCGCTCGCGGGCCGCCTCGAGCACCGCGCGAGCCAGGGGGTGGTCGCTGCCGCGCTCGGCGCCGGCGACCAGGCGGAGCAGCTCGCCGGCGTCGCGGCGGCCGGCGGCCGCGTCGCCCTCGCCGTCGATGGGCGTCGCGCTCTCGCCGTCGTCCGGCTCTCGCTCGCGGTCGTCCGGCGCTCGCTCGCCGCCGGCCTCGTCGCCCTCGGCGACCAGCACCTCGACCACGGCCGGGCGGCCCTCGGTGATCGTGCCCGTCTTGTCGAGGACGATCGTGTCGAGCTTCTGCGCCGTCTCGAGCGCTGCGCCGTCGCGGATCAGGATGCCGTTCTCGGCCCCCTTGCCGGTGCCGACCATGATGGCGGTCGGGGTGGCCAGGCCCAGGGCGCAGGGACAGGCGATGACGAGCACGGCGATGAAGTTGAGCAGGGCGTACGTGAGTGCCGGCTCCGGCCCGAAGACGAGCCAGACGACCAGGGTGACGAGGGCGATGCCGATGACGATCGGCACGAAGTAGCCGGCGACGACGTCGGCGAGGCGGGCGATCGGCGGCTTCGAGCCCTGCGCGCGCTCGACGAGCTGGACGATCTGCGCCAGGGCGGTCTCGCTGCCGACGCGCGTCGCCCTGAAGGTGAACGACCCGCTGGTGTTGACGGTCGCGCCGATGACCTCGTCGCCGGGCTCCTTGGCGACGGGGAGCGGCTCGCCGGTCAGCATCGACTCGTCGACCGCCGAGGCGCCCTCGACGACGACGCCGTCGACCGGCACGCGCTCGCCCGAGCGCACGAGGACGAGGTCGCCGGGCCGCACGTCGGCGACGGCGACCTCGTCCTCGCGCCCGTCGCGCACCACGCGCGCCGTGTCCGGCTGGAGCTTGATCAGGGCGCGGAGGGCCTCGCCGGTCTGGCCCTTCGCGCGCGCCTCGAGCAGTCGGCCGAGCAGCACCAGGGTGATGATGATCGCGGCGGAGTCGAAGTAGACCGCTGCGGTGAGGCCTTCGGCTTCGAACAGCGTGGGGAAGAGCACCACGAGCACGCTGTAGAAGTACGCCGCCGAGGTGCCCATGGCGATGAGCGTGTTCATGTCGGCGGCGCCGTGGCGCAGCGCCGCCCAGGCCCCGCGGTAGAAGCGCGCCCCGACCCAGAACTGGACGGGGGTCGTGAGCGCCCACAGGAAGTAGCCGTTGTTCATCCAGTCGGGGAGGAAGGGGAACCAGTGGTGCTGCATCGTCCCCGCGAAGATGACCACGGAGAGCACGGCGCCGATGACGACCCTGCGGCGCAGGGCCTCGTAGGCGCCGCGCCGCGCCGCCTGCTCGACGTCGAGAGCCGCCTCCGTCGCGGCGGCGCCGTCGCCGCCGGCCGGCGTCTCGGCCACGCCGTAGCCGGCGTCGCGGACCGCCTTCTCCAGGCGCTCGCGTACGCCGGCCCCGGGGAGCACGGTGACCGTGGCGCGCTCGGTGGCCAGGTTGACCTCGGCCTTGAGCACGCCGGGCACGTGCTTCAGGGCGCGCTCGACGCGCGCCACGCACGAGGCGCAGGTCATGCCGGTGACCGGGAGGACCTCGGTCTGCGTCACGACGCCATACCCGGCCTCGGCGACGGTGTCGACGAGGTCCCGCGCGCTGAGGCGCGCGGGGTCGAACGTCACCGTCGCCTTCTCGGTGGCGAAGTTGACGCTGGCCTCGTCGACGCCCTCGGCGCGCTGCAGCGCGCGCTCGTTGCGGGTCACACAGGCCGCACACGTCATGCCCGTGATCGGCAACTCGATCGTCTGTCGCTCGTCGCTCATCCTGCTCCCGTACGGTGCACTGGCGCCCGCGCCTCGGAGTTCCCGCGGGTCCCGCTCGGTGGTGTACCCGCCCGAGCTTCGCCGGTGCCCGGCTCCCGCTCGGCACGACTCCGCTACGGGCCCGGCGTGCACACCCACCTCGTCCTATTCC
>JAZBOM010000082.1:0-8026 GCA_036351205.1 Thermoleophilia bacterium
GGCAGACTCCCGTGAGCGGCGACCAGTTCACCTACGTCGACGTCGCCGCAGCCCTCGTGCTCGTCGCGCTCGCTCTGCTGCTCTCCTGGCGTCAGCGGCTCGACCTCGAGAAGGACCTGCTCATCGCCTCGGTGCGTGCCTTCGTCCAGCTCACCGCCATCGGTTTCGTCATCGCTCTGATCCTCGACGCCGACCGCGGCCTCTGGGTGCTCCTCATGCTCGCCGCGATGCTGACGTTCGCCGCCTTCACTGCGGCCCGCAACGTGCGCATGGTGCCCGGGGCGCTCTGGCTGATGGTCGTCGCCCTCGGGCTGGCGTCGGCCACGACCCTGGGCGTCATGATCGTCCTCGGCATCATCCCGACCGGAGCCCGCTATGTGATCCCCATCGGCGGCATGATCATCGGCAACACGATGAACGTGGCCTCGGTCACCGCGCTGCGTATCGTTCAGGACGCGGGCGCGCAGCGCGGGCGCATCGAGGCCGCCCTCGCCCTCGGCGCCGAGCCGCGCGTCGCGGCGCACGGCATCGTCCGTCGAGCGGTGCGACTCGCGATGGTGCCCGTCATCGACAGCACGAAGACGATGGGCATCGTCTTCCTGCCCGGGGCGATGACCGGCATGATCCTCGCCGGGGCGCCGCCGCTCGAGGCCGTGCGCCTGCAGGTGGTCGTCATGTTCATGCTCATCGCCGCCACCGGCCTCGCCGCCACGACGGTGACGTGGCTCATGCCGAGCCGCCTCTTCACGCCACACCAGCAACTGCGGCGCTTCGACACCTGAGACCGGGCGGCGGCCACACCGCCGCGGTCGTGAGCCGCCCCGCGAAGTGCGCACGGGCCGGCCCGGCAGAGCACGAGCTCGCAAGATGGAGCACGGGCGGACGGGGACGGGGCGCAGGACGGCAGAGACCAGCAGACGGGGCAGGGCAGAGGCCGAGGCTGGGCGCATGGCGAGGGGGCGGGGAGCCTGCCGGCTGCCCGCCCCCTCGTTCGATCTCCGCCCGTCCTTGCGCCGCGCCTACTGCGGCTGGACCTCCCGCCACGTGTTCGGCACGCGCCGCGTCGCCGACGGGAACCGGTTGTCGAGGTTGGTGATGCAGTTGTCGTTGTAGCGGATGTCGGGCGTTCCCCGGAGCCCGTAGTCTGTGTTGACCACGCACATGCCGTGGATGTCCGCCGTGCCGCGCGAGAAGTCGCACGTGCCCTCGACGTAGATGACGCCGTAGAACTGCGCGGTCCCTCGCCAGTCCAGCGTGCTGCCGCCGAGGACCATGAGGATGCCCGGCTGGTCCTCGGTGTTGAGCGTGGCGCCGCCGGCGGCGACGATATTCGTCGGCGTGGGGGGCTCGATCACGCAGAGGCCGCTGAGGCCGCCCCACGGGCTCCACACCGGGTCGACGGGACTATCCTCCGCGTCATCCAGCGACGTGAAGTAGCGGCCGTTGGCCTGCGCGGTCAGCTTGAGGGCGTCGACCAGCATCTGGGGGAAGACCTCGTCGAGAGGGCTGATGTCGCCGCCCGTCATCTGGGCGATGCCCGGCTGCGTCACGGTGCCGACGCCGTTGACGCTGATGTCCCCGCCGACGTGGATCGTCGTGGTCGTGCCTTCCGGCGGGGCCACCTCGACGACGATCTTCGGCTGCACGCCGAGGCTCTCGAGGTCGCCGCCGGCCCACAGCGGGATGCCGCGCGGCAGCGCCATCGTGAACCACGTGCGCTCGACCAGGGTGAGCACACGCGTCGACTGTGAGCCGACGCCGGCCTGCGAGACCAGCCACATGATGCCGTTGCCGTTCGAATCCCAGTGGACGTCCGGGTCCTCAGGGCTGAGGTCGTCGTACCAGTCCACGGCAATGAACTGGCCGCTGGCCGGGCTTGGGAACTCGTCGGTCGCGAACCGCTCCCTGAACGCCGCGGTGTCGAACGTGGCTGTGCTGCCGACCGACACCGGCCAGTTGCCCGTGAGGAAGGCCATCCCGGATTCGAGACCAGCCTCGCACACCGCGAACGACTTGGTCTTGAGGCGCGTCTGAGAGGTGTTGTGCTGCACGTTCCCCGTGAACGTCACGATGGCGGCGGCCGACACGGCGAGCGCCGCGACGACGCTGATGATGACGACCAGCCCCGCCCCCCGCTGGCGACGGGCGGCAGCCACACAGCCCTGCTTCGACGATCTCATCGCTCTCTCACCTCCACGGGGGCGTCGCCCTCGGTGGTGCCCGGCTCGCTCACCCGACTGACTCCACATCCGTCATCCTCCTCGCTCACCGGGTGTTGCGCAGTTGCGCCGTCGAGCGCAGATGCGTGTGGACCGGCGACTTGCCCGGGTTCATGTCGAGCAACAGGTTGATCTCGACCGCCCTGATCTGCGCCCGCTCCGTGGTGCCGCGAACGTCGATGGCCGTGTCGAAGGTGCCGTCGTCGCCGTAGCTCGCGTACGTGAACAGGGCGGTCGGCGAGGCTGTGCTGGGGTTCGACGTGTTCACCACGTTCTCGACCAGCAGCTGCCCGCCCTCGCCGGTCGTGAGCTCGTTCAGCGGGAAGCTGATGGAGGGCCACGACTCGAGCGTGATGTTCACACCGGCGATGCTGCCGCTGTCGTCGGCATCGTGGAAGCGCCACAGCTGCCCGTTCGAGTACAGGCGATACATCACCAGACGCGGTGGGGTGTCGGCCGACGTGTTGCCCGCTTCGTTGAAGGTCGTGAACAGTACGACGTAGTACGGACGGGCGCGCACGATACCCACCTCGGCGATCGCCGGCGGCGGCTGCTCGACGTCGCGGATCTCACGTACCATCCGCGCCGTCGTGACCCGCGCCCAGTCGCCCGTCTTGCCACGCTTGGTGGTGTTCGCGTACGAGCCGGAGAGCGCGAACCAGCTCATGAGGATCAGGCTGCTGATCACCAGACTGATCGTCATGGCCGCGAGCAGCTCGATCAACGTGATGCCCCGCTGGCTGCGGCTCCGCCCGGGTCCGTGCGTTCGATCTCTCTCGCTCGCTCCCGTCATCGTCGGACCTCGCTGTCGCTGGCTGATCATGGGTACGCCGTCGTGCCGTTGCCGCCGCTGAGATCGATGGCCTTCGTGATCGCGACGTCGCTCCACGAGCTCGAGGTCGAGAAGTAGACGTTGTAGACCCCGGCCGGCAGATCGTTCCAGGTGATGCTGTTGTTCCGCTTCAGCCACACACCGCTCGGGAGTGTCGGCGATGAGCCGCCACTGGTCCCGTACCAGAGCAGGGTCGTGGCGTGCTGCACCCAGACGCGGACCTGGTTGTTGGAGCTGTTGTTCGTCGCGGTGAACGTGCGCAAGGGCTGGACTCCGGTGGTCGCCACCGCCGGGCCGGCCCACGCCGACGCGTTCCCGACCAGGTCGATGGCGTTCACGCGGTAGTACCACGTGGTCGACCAGCCGGCGTTCGTATCGTCGTAGTCGAGCGACAGGATCAGACTCGCGATCTGTGTCCAATCGGTGGAGCCGTTGGGGCTGCGCTCGATGACATAGCCGGCGAGCCCCGTGGCCGGGTTCCCCGTGTCGATCGACTCACCCCACGTGAGCTGGATCGTCGGCTGATTGCTCAGGGCCACCGCCGTGAGCGGCACAGGGACGCTCGGCGGCGCCGAGTCGCCGGCGACGTCGGGGGTGGCGGGGACGGCCTCGGTGAAGACGCTGGTCAGGCTCTCGGTGTCGACCGTGAGGACCTTGTAGTAGTACGTCGTGCCGTTGGTCACGGCCGTGTCGGTGTAGCTCTCGGCCGGTGCGTCGTCCAGCTTGGCGTAGTTCACCGCGTCGGTCGAGCGCCACACCTCGTAGTGGGAGAGGTCGCCGATGGCGGGGGTCACCCACGTGAGGAAGACGGCGCCGTCACCCGAGAGTGCGGACAGGTTCGTCGGCGGCGACGGCTGGTTGCTGTGGTACCACATGGCGATCGACACCGGGGCGCCCTGGGTGCGTGAGCCGAAACCGGCCACAGCGACCGCCTGGAAGATGTAGGCGCCGTCCGCTGCCGTCGAGTTGTCCCAAGTGGCCTGATAGTGACCGGGCTCGCCGACGCTCACCGGCAGATCGATCTGTTGCGAGGAGACCACGGTGCCGTTCAGGCTGGTCACCGTGAACAGAACGTAGCCCCGGTTCTCCTCGGAGGCGTCCTGGTTCATGCTCAGGATGTCGTCGGGCAGCAGATACGCGTCGAGCACCACGGGTCCGGACACGATGCTGTAGGAGCTGCCGTCCTCGACGAGGATGTTCGGGGGGCCGATCTCGAAGCGCACGATCTGCGGCCCGGCGTACTGCTTCGACACCATCGTGCTGAGCACCACGGGCTTGGGCGTCGGCGGCGCCGCCCAGGTCACCGTCACGGTGACCTGCTTGTGCGACTCCGTGCCCTCCGCGGAGCCCTCGGGCAGCAGATCGACCTGGTAGGCGACCGTGAACGCGCGCAGGTTGCTGCCGCCGGTGGACCACTGGACCGAGGTCCCGAACTGCCCCCCCATGAAGGTGCTGCTGTCGAGGTTGGCCTGGTCGATCAGGTCGTAGTCGAGGGCGCGGATCTTCTCGAGCTTGTCCTGCGCGAGTTGCAGCGCGGAGTTCCGCAGCTGATCCCCGGCCACCGCGCTCTGGGTGCCCAGGAAGACCGGCACCATCGCCGCGAAGACGATGCCGGCGATGACGATGGTGACGAGCAGCTCGACGAAGCTGAAGCCCGCTTCGCGCCGTCGGTGAACCCTGTCCATGGCATGCCTCCGAGGTGCGTCGATACGCCTGTTCGTTGTATCGGTCCCGCCGGAAGCAGGCTTGACGACGCCCGCGAGGCGCGGACGCGCGGCCCGGAGCCCGTCTAGGCTCGCGGAGGCCGGGTGTCGCCGGGCCTGGCGACGCTTTCGCCGTCGTCACGCCGAGAACTGGAAGGAGATGGCCGCGCTACTGGAGGGACTGGAGCTGCTGGAGGGTCTGCTCCGGGGCGTCCAGCTGACGGCCTTCTCCGCCGCCGCGAGGCGGGCCGAGCATGGCCGCGCTACTGGAGGGACTGGAGCTGCTGGAGGGTCTGCTCCAGGGCGTCCAGCTGACGGCCATACTCTGCCCAGTCCCCCACCCTCTGCGCCGCCAGCGCCGCCTCGTACTGCTGGTTGGCCTGCTCGATGAGCTGGGTGACATTGGCCGTCGCATCAGGCGGCGTCTCGCCCGGGGCTTCGTCGCCGGGCGCCTCGCCGTCGGGGGCTTCGCCGTCGACCGGGCCGCCCACGGCCTCCTGACCCTCCTCGGGCAGCGGGCCGAAGATGTCGGTGAGCGCCTCGCCCAGCGTGTTCTGCATGCTCACCGACTGGGAGGCCTGCACGCCCTCGGCCGCCGGGGCACGGTAGAAGACGATGACCCGCTTGAGCTGCGGCAGCCGGGTCGACTCGGCCTCCAGGTAGAGCGGCTGTACGTAGAGGATCGAGTCGGCCACCGGCACGACGAGCAGGTTGCCCATGATCACGTTGGAGCCCTGCTGGTTCCAGAGTGTGCGCTGGGCCGAGATCGCCGGGTCGGCGTTGATCGTCGCCTCCACCTGGCTCGGGCCGAACTGGGTGATCCCCTCGGGGAAGACGTAGTTGATCGACGTGCCGTAGTTGGGCGTGTCGGAGCGGGCGCCGAGCCACGCCACCATGTTCGGCCGCTCGTTCGGGTTGAACGGGATGATCTGCAGGTACTCGTCGCGGTCTTCGCCGGGCAGGCGCATGATGACGTAGTAGCCGCGCATGCGACCGTCGTCGCCCATCTCCTCGAGCACGGGGATCTGCCACTGGTCGCCCTTGTTGTAGAGCACGTCGGGGCTCTCCACGTGGTACGTCGTCCAGGCCTCGGCCTGCACGTTGAAGAGGTCTTCGGGGTAGCGCACGTGGCTCATCAGATCGGCGGACATCTCGTCGCGCGACACGAAGAGGTCGGGGAAGACGGCACGATACGCCTCGAGGACCGGATCCTCGTCGTCGAAGACGTGGAACTTGACCGAGCCGTCGTAGGCGTCGACCACGACCTTGACCGAGTTGCGCACGTAGTTGGCGGGGCCGGTGGGCTGCGAGTACGGGAACCGCTCGGTCGTCGTGTAGGCGTCGATGATCCACACGAGGCGGCCTTCGGAGATCACCATGTACGGGTCGTTGTCGTAGGTGAGGAAGGGCGCCAGGCGCTCGATGCGGCTCATGATGTCGTTGCGGATGATGATGCGGCTGTCGTCGCGGATCGCCGACGTGGTGAAGAACTTGATGGTGCCGAAGTGCCAGCCGAAGGCGAGCCTTCGCAGGAAGGGGGAGATCTCGATGCCTCCGGTGCCCTCGTACTCGGTGAAGACGTCACCCGCCGACCCAGGGTAGTCGAACTCGCGCTCGGTCGTGCGCACGAGCTTGTAGTCGGCGGGGGTCTCGCCGTAGTAGATGCGCGGCTGCTCGATCTCGAGTCCCTCGACGGCGCGCGGCGGGACGTCCTGGACGAGGAAGTCGGGCGAGCCGTCGGCGAGGACCTGGTTCACCGCCGACATCGCCACGCCGAAGCCGTGTGTGTAGGTGATGTGCTCGTTCACCCAGGTGCGCGCCTGCGGCGGCAGGCCCTCAAGATTGAGCTCGCGCGCAGCCAGCATCGTCTGGCGGTAGACGCCGTCGATGGTGTAGCGGTCGATGTCGACGTTGAGGAACGCGTAGTAGGGGCGCAGCTGCTGAAGCTGCGTGTAGCTGCGCCGCAGCGTCTCCGGGTCCCAGAGGCGGATGTTGCGCAGCGTACCGGGGTCGTCGGCGAGATCCTGGGAGTCGAGACGCCGCGCGGCTGGGAAGTCCTTCTGCTCGATGATGTCGAGGTTGAAGGCCGCGCGAGTGGCCTCGAGGTTGCGCGTGATGTAGGGCCGCTCCCGGGCGAGCTCGTTGGGGTTGACGACCAACTGCTGCACGATCGCCGGCACGGCGCCACGAAGCACGATGAGCGCGACGACCCATACGGCCAAGGCGAGGACCGGCCACCACTGGCGCCGGCGCCACACGTTGACGACGAGGAGCACCGCGAGGGCGAAGGCCAGCACAAGAGTGATGCGCGCCACGGGCAGCCGCACGTTGATGTCGGTCCAGGTCGCGCCGAAGACGACGCCGCCCGGGCTCACGAGCAGGTCCCAGGCCCTGAAGAGCTGGCCTATGCCGACGAGGGCGAAGACGGCGGCGAAGAGGGCGGAGAGGTGGGCGACGGCGCGCCCGCCGAGCTTGATATCGACGTTGGGGCGCTGGGGCGTGGCGACCGGTCCGTCGGAAGGCCGCGCCCGGCCCGCGTCGACGGAGTACTCGATGCCGCCCAAGACCAAATGGACGACGCCGGCGGCGATGATGGCCGCCACGACGGCGGCGATCAGCAGCGAAAGGCCCGCCTGAAGCGCCGGCAGGCTGAAGACGTAGAAGGCGAGGTCGCGGCCGAACTGGGGGTCTGTCGCGCCCCCCTCGCCGGCGCGCCACGCCAGAGCGTACACGAGCCGGTCGGCGGACACGGCGTACCCGACCCCTGCGCCGACGACGAAGGCGACCGCCGGCCCGGCCCGGCGGACCAGCTTCTTGAGGCGCTCGTCGCCGGGCTCGATCAGGTCGCCCTCCTCGCTGACGCGCGGGTAGTCGGGAGCGAGCCGGCGGGCGATCTCGATGTTGAGGTAGACGATGACGAAGAAGACGACGCCCACGATGAGCGCGACCACGACCCGCCAGGAGATCGCCGTCCAGAAGACCGCCCGCTGCCCGACCTCCTCGAACCAGAGCCAGTCGATGTAGAGGCCGAAGACGCGGCTCAGGAGGGCGACGCCGACCACGAGGACGGCGACGACGGCGCCGAGAATCAGGCGGCGGCGGCGATCGCGCGCACTCGTGGCGCTCTTCTTGGGCCGGCCCCGCGGGGGGAAGTCGTGTACGGTCGCCACCCCTCCATTATGCCAGAGTCCGGCTCATCCCAAGCCTCGGGCATCATGGGCGACCGACCGGGGGCGGCTGCCAGGCGCTCCTGGGGAGGCCGCGGGGCGCTA
>JAZBOM010000083.1:0-8136 GCA_036351205.1 Thermoleophilia bacterium
CAGGCGATGCAGCGCCCCCCTCGAGATCACGAGACTGAACTCGGCGTCGACGAACGGCAGCTGGTACAGGTCGACGACCATGAAGGTGACGTTCGCGTGGCCCAGCTCGGCGACCAGACGCCGGCCCTCGTCGAGCGTGGCGGCCACCTCGTCGACGGCCAGCACGGAGGCGACGGACGGGGCTATCGCCAAGGTCGCGATGCCGATGCCGCAGGCGTAGTCGAGCACGGCATCGTGCTCCTCCGGCCGGGCCAGGTCCATCAGGATCTGGACCGACGGGTCGCGGAACGTGTCTGTCACGGCGTTCGCCCTCCTGACGGCGGTCACCAGTCGTTGTCGGCTGTGGGCGGCGCGACTTGAGCGGTCGGGCGGGCGACGGCGCTGAGCCTGCTTCAGAAACCGCTCTGCCTCGACGACCCGGGCCGGCGCCCCACGGCGCTCAGCCGGTGCCGGAACCGACGGCGCTCAGGCGCTGAAGATGGTGCCGGTGACGGTGAGGCCGATGCCGACCTCGTGGCCCTCGACGCGCACGGTCTCGACGTGCTCGCCGTCGGCGCCGTCGAAGGCGAGCTCGCGGGCGAGCGTCTCGGCGCCGATGGTCGGGGCGAAGCGCTCGGCGATGCCGCGCAGCTCGGGCGGCAGGGCGAGGGCGAGGCGGATCGTGTCCTCGATGCGCAGGTCGGCGTTCTTGCGCGCGAGCTGCACGGCGTGCACGAGCTCGCGCGCCACGCCCTCCTCGCGCAGGGCCTCGTCGACGGCGGTGCGCAGCGCGACCGTGCGGCCGCCCTCCTCGACCATCTCGTAGCCCTCGGGCGCGCCGGTCTCGACGAGCAGCTCGTCGGGCGCCAGCGAGAGGACGGCGCCGTCGGGCAGCGTGAGCTGCAGGGCGCCGTCGGCCTCGAGGGCGGCGACCGCGGCCGCGCCGTCGGCTTCGCGCAGCGCGGCCTGCACCGCCCCGACCTGCTTGCCCAGCTTGGGGCCGAGCACCGGCAGATTGGGCTTGACCGTGTAGGCGACCAGCTCGTCGCCGTCGGCGAGCAGGCGCAGCTCCTTGACGTTGAGCTCGTCGAGGACGACGTCGCGCAGCGCCTCGACCGCGTCCCGCTCGGCCTCGGGCAGCGCCACGACCACCTCGGCCAGCGGCTGCCGCGTCTTGACGGCGGCGGCGTTGCGCGCGGCGCGGCCCATCTCGACGACGCGCCGCGCCGCCGCCATGCGGAAGGCGGCGGTCTCGTCGACCAGCGCCGCGTCGGCCTCGGGCCACGAGCAGAGGTGCACGCTCTCAGGAGCGCTAGCGTCGACCCCGCGCACGAGGTTCTGGTAGAGCTCCTCGGCGACGAACGGGGTGTAGGGAGCGAGCAGCTTGGTCAGCGTCACCAGCGTCTCGTACAGCGTCTGGTAGGCGGCCAGCTTGTCGCTGTCGCTCTCGCTCTTCCAGAAGCGGCGGCGGCTGCGGCGCACGTACCAGTTGGAGAGGTCGTCGACGAACTCCTGGATCGCACGCCCGCTGTTGGTCGCGTCGTACTCCTCGAGGCCGTCGGTGACGGTCCGGACGAGGCGGTTGAGCTCGCCGATCAGCCAGCGGTCGAGCAGCGGGCGCTCGGCGAGCGGCACCGCCGCGTCGGCCGGGTCGAAGCGGTCGATGTTGGCGTAGACCGTGAAGAAGCTGTACGTGTTCCACAGCGTGAGCAGGAACTTGCGCACCACCTCGTCGACCATCTCGGCCGAGAAACGCCGCGGGAACCAGGGCGAGGAGACGGTGAACATGTACCAGCGGAAGGCGTCGGCGCCCTGGCGGTCGAGGATGTCGGCCGGCCGCACCACGTTGCCGCGGCTCTTGCTCATCTTCTGGCCCTCGGCGTCGAGGATGTGGCCCAGGCAGAGCACCCGCTTGTAGGAGCTCTGCCCCTCGACCAGGGTCGCGACGGCGAGCAGGCTGTAGAACCAGCCGCGGGTCTGGTCGATCGCCTCGGCGATGAAGTCGGCGGGGAAGCGCTCGGCGAAGACGTCCTCGTTCTCGAACGGGTAGTGCCACTGCGCGAACGGCATCGAGCCCGAGTCGAACCAGGCGTCGATCACCTCGTCGACGCGGCGCATGCTCTCACCGCACTCGGGGCAGCGCAGGACGACGTCGTCGACGTAGGGCCGGTGGAGCTCGAGATCCTCGGGCACCGGCCCCGCCGCCATCTCCCTGAGCTCGGCGATGGAGCCCACGCAGTGCGTGTGCCCGTGCTCGCAGCGCCAGACGGGCAGCGGCGTGCCCCAGTACCGGTCGCGCGAGAGCGCCCAGTCGACGTTGCCGGCGAGCCACTCGCCGAAGCGCCCCTGCTTGATGTGCTCGGGGTGCCAGGTGACGGCGTCGTTGGCGGCGACGAGCTGCTCCTTGATCTCGGTGGTGCGGATGTACCAGGTCGGCTTCGAGTAGTAGAGGAGCGGCGTGTCGCAGCGCCAGCAGAAGGGGTAGCTGTGCTCGTAGGGCTCGACCCCGAGCAGCAGGCCGCGCTCCTTCAGCTCGGCCGTGATCTCGGGGTCGGCGTCCTTGACGAAGCGCCCGGCCCACGGCGTGACCGCAGCGATGAAGCGCCCCTCGGTGTCGACGGCGTTGACCACCGGCAGGTCGTTCTCGAGACCTACCTGCATGTCGTCCTCGCCGAAGGCGGGGGCGATGTGCACGATGCCGGTGCCGGCGGTCGTGGTGACGAAGTCGCCGCCGATCACGTAGTGGGCGCGCTTGTCGGCCGGCAGGAAGCCGTAGGGCGCGACGTACTCGAGCCCGAGCAGCTCGCTGCCGGGGAACTCGCGCTCGACGACCGCCTTCTTGCCGAGCACCGGCTCGACCAGCTCGCGGGCGAGGACGAAGCGCTCGCCGCGGCTCTCGACGAGCGCGTAGGTGACGTCGGGGTGCACCGCGGCGGCGACGTTGCTGATGAGCGTCCAGGGCGTCGTCGTCCAGACGGCGAGCGAGACGGCTGCGCCGCGCTCGCCGTCCACTCGCGCCACCGCCTCCGCGGTCAGCGGGAAGCGCAGGTAGATCGAGTCCTCGGTGACGTCCTTGTAGCCCTGCGCGACCTCGTGGCTCGAGATCGCCGTGCCGCAGCGCGGGCAGTAGGGGACCACCTTGAAGCCCTGGTAGAGCAGGCCCTTGTCCCAGATCTGGCGGAGGAGCCACCAGACCGTCTCGATGTACTCGTTGGTGAAGGTGTAGTAGGCGTCGCCGAGGTCGACCCAGAAGCCGATGCGCTCGGTGAACTCCTCCCACTCCTCGAGGTAGGCGACGACGCTCTCGCGGCAGAGCTTGTTGAACTCGGCGACGCCGTACTCCTCGATCTGCTTCTTGCCGTCGATGCCGAGCGAGCGCTCGACCTCGAGCTCGACCGGCAGGCCGTGCGTGTCCCAGCCGGCCTTGCGGGGGACGCGGTAGCCGCGCATCGTCTTGTAGCGCGGGAAGAGGTCCTTGAAGATGCGCGAGATGACGTGGTGCGAGCCGGGACGGCCGTTGGCGGTCGGGGGGCCCTCGTAGAAGACGAAGAGCGGGGCCTCGGGCCCGGCCGCCGAGAGGCTCTTCTCGAAGACGCGGCGCTCCTTCCACAGCTCGAGGACGCGCTTGTCGAGCGCCGGGAAGTCGGCGCGCGCGGAGACCTCGTGGAACCGGGGCTGCCTGTCGTTCACGTGACTCGCTTTCGGAGAGGGCGAGACCGGAGCGCCGGCCGCGCTCGCCCACGAGGGGCGCGCCGTGCCGGCGGGAAGCAGATTCTAGCAGAGTTACGGTACACTCCGCCCCATGGTCCCCTCGGCACGCCGCCCCTCCGCCATGCCCCGCTCAGGCTCGCCTGCGGGCGTCCCTGCGGCGTCTCGCGCCGCCTCTTCGGCGGGCGTTCACGCCTCGGTTCGCTCAGGCTCGCTCGCGCACGTGCTCATCGTGCTCGACTACGACGGCACGGTCACGACGCACGAGTGCAATGAGATCGCCCTGACGGCGGCCGTCGGCGACGCGTGGCGGCCCTTCGAGGAGATGGTGCACCGCGGCGAGATCGGCCACGCCGAGTGCTTCGACCGCCAGGTGCGCCTGGTCGACGTGCCGCGCGAGACGTTCTTCCGCGGCCTCGTCGACGCGGCCGAGCCGGCCCCGGGGCTGCGCGAGTTCCTCGACACAGCCGTGGCCGGCGGCGCCCGCGTCGTCGTCCTCAGCGCCGGCTTCCGTGAGGCCATCGAAGCCGTGTGGCGACGGGACGGGCTGCCGCCCGTCGAGATCGTCGCCAGCGAGCTCGTGGGGGCGGACGGCGACGGCGGCGGTCCGCCGTTCCGCATCGGCTTCAGCCCGCAGCTCGGCGACTGCGAGCGCTGCGGTCCCGAGAGCTGCAAGGCCACGGTGCTGCGCGAGCGACGCCGGCCGGGCGACGTCGTCTGGGTCTTCGGCGACGGCGACAGCGACTTCTGCCCCGCTCGCGAGGCCGACCTCGTCTTCGCGCGCGGCCGCCTGGCCGAACTCGCGGAAGAGGCCGGCCTGCCCTGGCGGCGGCTCGACTTCGTCGCCGCCGCCCGCGAGCTGGCCGCCCTCGCCGAGCCCGAACGGAGCCGCACGTGACCGCCGAACCGGCCGGCCTCAGCGAGCGCGTACGGAGCCGGGCGTGACCGCCGGCGACGCGGCGACTGCCGGCGGCGGCACGGCGCCCGCCGGCCGCGACCCCGCGACGCTCCTTGGCGGCGGCGCGGCGCCGTTACAGGGTCGCGACCCCGTGGCGCCGCACGGCGCCGCGACCGACCGCGACCCCGCACCGCGATCGCTGCGTGACCGCCTGCCCGTGAACCTCCGCCAGTTCGTGAAGTTCTGCCTCGTGGGCGGGAGCGGCGTCTTCGTGAACCTCGCCGTGTTCAACGCCACGCTGCTGACCTGGCAGCTGGTGACCGGCCACATGGGATACACCGCCAGCTACGTCGCCAACGGTCTCGGCTTCGTCGTGTCGGTCATGACCAACTACTACCTGAACCGTCGCTGGACGTTCCGCTCCACGGGGAGCGTGCCTGCGGAGCTCTCGAAGTTCGTGCTCGTGAGCCTCGTGGCGTACGCCGTCAACCTCGGCATCTTCACCGTGGCGCACACCGTCCTCGACTTGCGCGGCAACCTGAGCCAGCTCATCGCCATCGCCTGCGTCATGCCGGTGAACTTCCTCGCCAACAAGCTGTGGAGCTTCAGGAAGCGGTGAACGGTCCCGACCGCGGGGCGCCCTCCCGCAGAGACGGACCGACCGCCGGCACGGACGCCGCGTCGCCGTGGACCCGCGCGGCACTGGCGCTCGGCCTTGCGGTCGTCCTCCAGGTCGTCGTCCTCACCCTCCTGTTCCCCAACCTCTGGTACGGGCTGCACGACATCAGCGACATCCCGATCTACCAGGAGTACTCGTCGCTCATGGCGCAGGGCTACCGGCCCTACCTCGACTTCGGGGTCGAGTACCCGCCGCTCGCGCTGCCGATCTTCAGGCTCGGCGGCGACGGCTTCGACCCCGACGCCTACACGACCGGGTTCACCGTGGCGATGGGGGTCATCACCGTCGCCGGGGCGATCGTGGTCACGCTGGCCGCACTGGCGCTGTGGCCGCGCGGGCGTCGGCCCTACTGGGCCGCCGTCGCCTACGCGGCCGCCGTCGCCTTCACCGGCACGATCATCGTCAATCGCTACGACGCCGCCGTCGCGCTCCTCATCGCCGGCCTGCTCCTCTGCCTGGCGCGCCGCTGGCTGACGGCCGCGGCGTTCATCCTCGGGCTGGGCTTCGCGCTCAAACTCACGCCGCTCGCCCTGCTGCCGCTCGTCCTGCTTCTGGCCGGCCACCCGCGGCGCTGGGCCTGGCCCCTCGTCGCCTTCACCGCCGCGGCCGTGACGCCGTTCATCCCCTACCTCTTCTCCTCACCGGGAGGCGTCTGGGAGGTCTTCGCCTACCACCTCGAGCGCCCGCTGCAGATCGAGAGCGTGCTGGGCACGCCGATGCTGGTCGCCGGCGCCCTCGGCTGGGCGCCGCTCGAGATCGGCTTCAGCCACGGCTCGCACCAACTCATCGCCAGCGGCGCCGGAGTCGCGGCGTACCTCTCAGGGCCGCTCACCGTGGCCGCCGTGCTCGGGGTCTACTGGCTGCTGTGGCGGCGGCGCGACGCCCTGCGCGAGACGCCGGAGGAGCAGCCCCTCGCCGTCCTCGCCCTGCTGCTGGCGATGATGGCGTTCGGCAAGGTGCTCTCGCCGCAGTACGTGATCTGGATGCTGCCGCCGCTCGCCCTCGTCGCCGTGCGCGACCGGGCGGTCGCCGTGCTGGGGGCCGTGGTGCTGCTGCTCACGCAGATCGAGTTCCCCGGCCTCTACGGCGACCTCCTGCGCGAGGAGACCGAGGCGCTCGTCGTCGTCGCGGTGCGGAACGTGGCGCTGCTGGTGATGTTCGGGGTGGTGGGGCTGAGGGTGTGGTGGCTTGGGGAACGCCCGTTGAACGCCGGGGTCGCTGCCGGATCTCGTTTGGCGGCCCCTCGCAGGGGGCTATAATCCGACCCGGTACGAGACCGGCGCGTCGAGGAGGTGGGTTGAGCGACGACAGGCAGACGACCGTGAGCTTGCGGCACTACGTCGAAGTCCTCTGGCGCCGCAAGTGGGTGATCGTCCAATGCGTCGTGATCGTTCCGCTCATCGTCGTCGGAGCGAGTCTGCTGCAGCCCGTGCGGTACGCATCGACGGCTCGGGTGATGGCTGTGCAGCAATCGGCCGCCGTCGACGTCGCCACATCTCTCGACGCCGGCTCGCTTACTCTCGACGAGCGTGGGCTCATGACACTGGCGAGCTTCGTGGCGACCCCCGATATCGCCGCCCGCGTGGCCGAGGAGCTCGACCGCCCCGACGAGGCCGAGACGCTGCTCGCAGACGTCAGCGCCGAGACCGACCCCAGCACCGACGTCATCCTGGTCCGGGCCGAGGCCGATGACCCCGACGACGCCGCCGAGGTGGCTAACGCCTTCGCCGACCAGTTCGTGGCCTGGCGTCGGGAGATCCAGCAGACCTCGCTCGACGACGCGATCGCCACCATCGACGGCGAGATCGAGCTCACCCAGCCCAACACCCTGCGTCGCCAGCTGCTGCTCGACCAGCGTAGCCAACTCGAGGTCCTCAAGGCACTGCTCAACGGCGACGTGCAGATCGGCGAGGCCGCCCGGCCGTCCGGCGTTCCCGCGAGCCCCAAGCCGGTGCGCAACGGGGCGCTCGCCGTGGCCGCGGGTCTCATCCTCGGCATCGGCCTCGCCTTTGTTCGCGAGGCGCTCGACGTGAAGATCCGTTCGGTCGACGTGATCGCCGAATCGACCAGCGTTCCGGTCATCGGAGCGATCCCACAATTGGCCAGGGAGCACCGCACGGGCGACTCCGTCGTGACCCTCGAAGACCCCAAGGGCCCGGTGGCGGAGGCATTCCGCTTCCTGCGCACCAACCTCGAGTTCGTCAACTTCAATCAGGACGTGAAGAGCATCCTGATCACCAGCCCGGAGCCGTCGCAGGGCAAGTCGACGACGATCGTGAACCTCGCCATCGCCCTGCTGAGGTCGGGCAAGCGCGTGGCCGTGATCGGAGCCGACCTGCGGCGCCCCGCACTCCACCGCTTCTTCAAGATCGCCAACTCACGCGGCGTCAGCACGGTCGTCACCGGAGGCAGCACTCTCGAGGACGCGGTCCAGGTCCTCTCCTTCGGTGCCCACACCCGCACGGTCACCGCGACCGTCGACCGCAAGGCGATGCCACTCAAGACGCCGGCGTCCGGCCAGACCGACGAACTCCAGCTGACGGTGCTCCCCTCTGGCCCGCTCCCGCCGAACCCGGGCGAGATCGTCACCTCACAGCAGCTCACCGCGGTGCTCGAGCGCCTCACGGCGACCCACGACTACGTGCTGGTGGACGCCCCGCCGATGTTCGCCGTCGGCGATGCGGCCGCCATGGCCGACAAGGTCGACGGGGTGGTCACGGTGCTGCGGCTCGACCAGACGACCCAGGAGACGCTGCGCGGCGTCGAAGGCTTCCTCGAGCGCGTGCCGTCCCGCGCCTTGGGTCTGGTCGTCACCGGCGTGCCGCGGTCGAGCAAGAGCAAGTACTACCGCTACGACTCCTACTACGAGTGA
>JAZBOM010000084.1:0-3050 GCA_036351205.1 Thermoleophilia bacterium
CATCTACGCCGGGTGCAGGGCGTGGCGCCGGTACGCGGCCACGACCTCGTCGAGGTGCCTGTCGACGTCGTCGGGCAGCGGCTTCACCTCGTGGGTCGCGAGGAGCTCGCGCGCCCGCTCGAGCGCCTCCTGGACCAGGGTGCGGCCGTGGAACGTCTCGAAGGCGCCGCGGCGCAGCACGGCCGGCTGCCAGGCGTCGTGCCCGTGGCGGCGCGTGCTGGGCCGCGCCATGAAGTGGCCGCCCGGCCCCACCGCGCGGATGTCGTCGAGCAGGCACGCGGCCGCGTCGAAGGGGACGTCGGCGAGCCGTCTCCTGATGAGGCCGACGCCGTCGTGGTGCAGGACGATCGTCGCCAGGCTGGTGGCCTCGGCGCTGCCGAAGCAGCCCAGCCCGACGAGCGAGTCGGCGCCGAGGAGCGCGTCCAGGACCCCCGGCGCCTCGATGCCGTCCTGGAAGTCGGGCGCCTTGGCGTCGCTGCCCATGCCGAGGCCGAGCGTGGGCAGGCCGTAGACCTGCTTGGCCATCTCCACACCGGCGAGCGCGGCGGCGGCGGCGTCGGGCGAGGTGGAGACGTAGAACCCGCTGCGCAGGTCGGCAGAGGCCGGCTCCGGCGCGGCGATGAGCGGGCAGCCGGGCGCCGCGAGCTGGAAGAGCACGACCGCCGAGAGCAGCTCGGCGAGCGCCACGACCGTCGCTCCGGCCACCGTCATCGGCGCCGTGGTGCCCATCAGCGGCATGGGCATGATGACGAGGGGCACGCCGGCGCGCGCCAGGGCGATGCTCCCCTCGGTCGGGACGCCGTCGTGCGCGAGCGGCGCGACGGTGCAGTTGACGGCCGAGAAGACCGGTCGTTCGGCCGCCGGCGCGCCGGCCACGGCGGCGATCATCTCGAGCAGCGGGGCCACGTACTGCGGTCCGCGGACGCCGGTCTGGACGTGCTTGGCACAGGAGCGGAACGCGATGGCAGCGGCCTCGAGGTTGGCCGTCCTGGGGTCGAGGTCGCGGGGCGAGACCGTGGCCCACGCGTAGTCCAGGTCGGGCAGGGCATCGAAGAGGCGCATGACGGTACCCAGGTCCGCGGCCGTGCCCTCGTGCAGCTCGCCGCTCTCGTCGTCGAGCACGTAGGTCGTCGTGCCGTCGCTCGTGAAGCTCAGTCTGCCGTCGCCGAGCCGCACGTCGTGGGCGGGGTCGCGGGCGGCGAGCAGCACGGTGCCCGGCGCCGTCTCCAGGCAACGCTCGACCAGCTCTCGCGGCAGTCGTGCGGTGAGCCGCTCGCGGTCGAGGACGGCCTCCGTGCCCTCGAGCACGTCGAGGGCCGCCGGCGTGTTGTAGGCGACGCCGACCTCCTCGAGTACGGTCAGCGTCTGCTCGTGCAGCGTCTCACGGTCGGTCTCGTCGAGGAAGCTCACCGTCAATCTCGCCATGTGACCAGCCTCCCTGAGTCAGTCTCTCCCGGGCTCCCGCCCTCGGGACGGGCGCGCCAGCCAGTCGCCCCGACACGCCGTTGCGCGACGCTCTCGATCGAGGCCTCACCCGGTGGCGCGCGCGGCTCTGGAGCGCAGCTCCTCGAGCGCGCGCTCCACGTCCTCGTCGAGGGCGGGCGGCTCGTGACGGTCGAGGATCTCCTCTACCTGAGCGTGCGCCTCCGCCATGATGTCGGGGGCTCCGGCGGCGGTCCAGGCGTCGTACGAGTCGTGCACGCCGAGCTGGGGCAGCAGCCACTCCCCGCCGCGGACGTTGCGCCGTGTCGATCTCTCGCCGAGAAACTGCCCGCCCGGGCCGACGCGCTCGAGCACGTCGGTGAGCCAGCGATCATCGCTCACGGCGACGCCCTCGTACGTCTTGCGGCAGAGGCGCCAGACCTCGACGTCGATGAGTGTCTGTTCGAAGCTGAAGACGGTGGCTTCGGCCAGCGTGCCGGGGCCGACCAGGATGTCGGGCCAGGCGAGACAGCCGAAGGCCGTCCCGATCGCCTTCTCGTAGGCGGCCTGGATGCCCGGCGTGAACGCGTCGCAGCCTGGCCCGCTGCCCATCGCCGGCAGGCCGTAGAAACGGGCCATCTCGACACCCGCGGCGTTCAGGGCGGCGTGCGGCGCATTGCCCGCCACCCGGCCGCTGCGCGGGTCCATCGTGGCCAGCGTCGGCGCGTGGATGAACGGCACGCCGGGCTCCGCGGCCTCGACCAGGCAGAGCGTGCCGAGCGTCTCGCAGTTGCCCACCAGCACCGTGGCGAGCAGGCTGCCGGGCGCCGTGGCGCCCATGATCGGCATCGGCATGACGGCCACGGGGATGTCGTAGCCGCGCAGCGCCAGCCACGCATCGATCTCCCAACGCTCGAGCACCAGCGGCGAGACCGGGCAGATGAGGAACGAGTAAGGATGCAGACGCCGGATCTCGCGGCGGCCGCCGAAGACGATCTCCAGCACCTCGAGGGTCCACGGCGCGAGCGCCGCGTCCTCGAACGAATCCTGCACGTGCCGCGAGAAGTTGCGGAGCTTGTCGGCAGCGTAGTCGACCCAGTCGCCCAGCGTGTCGCCGGTCCGGCCGCCCTCGACGGGGCTCCAGTACATGCCGATCTCCTCGAGGGCGTCGCAGAGCCGCGTCGCCTCGAGCCAGTCGTCGTGCGTGCTGCGGCGACGCTCGCCAGTCTGCCGGTCCAGCACCAGCGTCGGCCCGCCGTCGAGGCAGAGGCTCGACTCGCCGGCGTTCATCGGCAGGCCCCAGCCCGGCCGGCGGCCACCGAGGGAGAAGCTCCGAGGGGCCGCCGCGAGAGCGTGCTCCACCAGCTCGGGAGGGAAGCGGACGATGCGCGTCGCCTCGTCCACGCGGGCGCCGGCGTCCCTCAGGATGCGTCGTCCCTCGTCGCTGTCGACGCGCATCCCCGTGCGCTCGAGGACGTGCAGCGTGCGCTCGTGCACCTGCGCACGCTGGTCGACGGTGAGGACCTCGAGGCTCGTCATGGACGCACTAGGCCTTCTGCAGGGCGAGGCGCCGGTACGCCGCCATCACCTCGTCGAGGTGCCGATCGACGTCGTCGGGGAGCGGCTTC
>JAZBOM010000085.1:0-6951 GCA_036351205.1 Thermoleophilia bacterium
AGGCCGAGCTGGGCGCGCTGCTCGACGGGAGCGCGCCCGAGGCGCGCGGCACGACCGAGCGCGCGGCGGCGTCGGTCGCGCGCGCCGTGGAGGCGCAGCAGCGGTACTGGACACTCTGAACGGCGACGTCGTTCTGAACGACAAGGCCCTGCAGGGCGGCGCTCTGCGGGGCAGCGCTTTGCCGGGCGGCGCTCTGCAGGGCAGCGCTCTCAACGGCGACGGAGCCCCGCAGGGCAGCGCTCCCAACGGCGACGGCGCCTGCACTCCGACCGGCAGGGGAGCCGCGGAGCGACCCCTCGGCCGGCGTCAGTACCCCTCGCCGGCCTTCGCCTTGCCCGTGAACGTGCGGTACACGATGATCGTGTACGCCGTGACCAGCGGCACGCCGATGACGGCCACGACGAGCATCACCGTCAGCGTGAGGTCGCTCGACGACGAGTTGGCCACCGTGAGGCTGGTCTCCGCGGCGGTGTCTCGCGCCGGCACGATGTCGGGGTAGTTGCCGACCGCGGCCACTCCGGCAAGCCCGATGATGGTCGCCGTCGTCCCGAGGAACGCCTTGAGGTCGGCTTGCGCGCCGATCTGCCACAGCGTGTAGAGCGCGGCCGCCGCGAGCAGCGCGATGAACGCCCAGCCGACCGGGCTGCCGACGACGTTGTCGCTGGCGCGCGGCACGGCGATGAAGGTCACCACCGTGCTGGCGGCGGCCAGCAGGAGGACGACGATGTACCCGGCCAGCCTCGTCCGCGCGGCCCGGCGCTGGAGGACGCCCTCCGACTTGTGCGCGATCCAGGCGGCGCCGTGGGTGGCGAAGAGCGCGAGACCCGTCACCCCGATCAGCAGGCTGTAGGGGTTGAGGAGCTCGAGGAAGCTGCCCGCGTAGTCACCGTTGGCGTCGAGCGGCACCCCGCGGATGACGTTGCCGAGGGCGACGCCGGCGAGCAGCGCCGGCAGAAGGCTGCCGACGAAGAAGCCGGCGTCCCAGACCCGCGCCCACTTCTCGTCGCGGTGGTGGAACTCCATGGACACGGCGCGGAAGATCAGGCCGAAGAGGAAGAGCATGATCGCCAGGTAGAAGCCGCTGAACGTCATGGCGTAGACCGGCGGGAAGGCGGCGAAGAGCGCGCCGCCGCCGACGACGAGGAAGACCTCGTTGCCGTCCCAGACCGGGCCGATGGCGCTGCGGATCGTGGCCCGCTCCTCTTCGGTGCGCCCGAGGAACGGGTAGAGCACGCCGGCGCCGAGGTCGAAGCCGTCGAGGGCGGCATACCCGGTGAGGAGCACGGCGACGAGCACGAACCAGACGTCTGCGAGCGTCATCTCGGCACCCCCCTCACCTGGCCGGGGCCCCGGCCCCGGCGGGTCGCGGTCCTTCGTCGACGGTCACGGGCACCGGCTCCGGGGCCCCAGCCCCGCCGAGCATCGTGGCGACGTCCCCGGGCCCCTTGCGGATGATGCCGAAGACGACCCGCACCCAGCCGATGAAGAGGAGCAGGTACACGACGGCGAACAGGGCCATCGTGGTGCCCACCTCGGCGGCCGAGACCGTCGGCGAGACGCCGTCGACGGTGCGCAGCAGGCCCTGGACGATCCAGGGCTGGCGCCCGACCTCGGTCGCGGCCCAGCCCATCTGGATGGCGATCTGCGGCAAGAAGACGGCGAAGACCAGGATCCACAGCATCCACCGGCTACGCTCGAGGCGCCCCAGGGCGTGCATGATCAGCGCCAGCGCCAGCAGGCCGATCATGAGGAAGCCGGTGGCGATCATCAGGTGGTACGCCTGGAAGGTGAGCTGTACCGGCGGCCGGTCCTCGGGTGGCACGCTCGAGAGGCCGGTGACCTCGTGAGCGGGGTCGAGACCGAGCATGAGGCTGAGCCCGCTCGGGATGCCGAGACCGACGACCTCCTCGCCGCCGTCGCGCACCCAGCCGAAGAGCCAGAGGGTCGAGTTGCTCTCCGTCTCCCAGACCGACTCGAAGGCCGCCATCTTGATGGGCTGCTCCTCGGCGACCTGCACCGCGTGCCAGTGACCGACGAACGGCATCGCCACGGCGGTCACGAGCCCAAGGATGAGCCCGGTGGTCATCCACGAGCGCGCCAGGCGCACGTGGCGGCCCTTGAGGAGGTACCAGGCGGCGATGGCGGCGATCGCGAACCCGCCCATCACCCACGTGGCGACGACGGTGTGCGTGAGGCGCGGCAGGGTGGACGGGTTGAAGACCGCCGCCCAGAAGCTCGTGAGCACGGCGCGCCCCTCCTCGATCGCGAAGCCGCGCGGCGTGTGC
The DNA here is from genome assembly GCA_036351205.1 of Thermoleophilia bacterium. GTDB lineage: Bacteria > Actinomycetota > Thermoleophilia > UBA2241 > UBA2241 > UBA2241. The sequence continues at coordinate 2,286 of JAZBOM010000085.1, forward strand.
TGCCACGAGTTGGCGATGAGGATCCACAGGGCCGACAGGTGCGCCCCGATCAGCACCAGCCACGCCGAGGCGTAGTAGAAGCCCCGCGAGACGCGCTTGCGGCCGAAGAGCAGGATGCCGAGGAAGGTCGACTCGAGGAAGAAGGCGAAGAGGCCCTCGGCGGCGAGGAGCGACCCGAAGATGTCGCCGACGAAGCGCGAGTAGTCGGCCCAGTTGGTGCCGAAGGCGAACTCCATCGTGATCCCGGTCGCCACGCCGATCGCGAAGGTCGCCGTGAAGAGCTTGATCCAGAAGTTGGAGGCCGCCATGTGCGCCGGCACGCCGCTCTTGTAGTAGCGGCGCTCGGCGAGGACCACCATGAGGGCGAGGCCCATGCTGAACGGCACGAAGATGAAGTGGTAGCCGACGGTGAAGGCGAATTGGAGCCGGGAGAGATCGAGCGCGTCCATGCCGCTGTGGCACCTCCTGGAGGTGGGGGCCTGCACGCCCGGGTCGGTCCGCGACGCCTGCTGCGACCTGCTGAGGACGGAATCGGACAGCCCCGGTGCAGATTGCATCGATTGTCGCCGCGAGGGCGGGCGCGTGTCAACGTGGCGCAGGCGGCTCGGGTGGGCCTCGCCGCCGCATAGAACTCAAAGATTCGCGCATCAGCCCTTCCGTTTTGCGCGGTTCTGTGCTACCCTGCCGTCGGGCCGGCTGACGAAGCGCCGGCCGTTTCGCTGTTTTCAGGAGGCTGATACTGTTGGCTGAAGAACTGCTTGAATGCCACGAGTGCTCCGCACTCTGCGAGAAGGTCGTCTACCCGGCGGCCTGTCTGAGCATGAACTGCCGGTTCCTCTACGCGTTCAAAGAGGACGGCCGCACCTTCTTCGGGTGCATCGAGAAGGTCTTCCCGCACGAGATCGAGCTCGAGCTCTTCGAGAGCATCGAGCGCGGCAAGGGTGGCTTCGGCACGGTCAAGGCGGTGCGCCAGCCGCTGCCGCAGTGCTCCGTCGCCGTCCAGAGCTGCTACGCCTGCGACGAGGCGCCGCTCTGCCGCAACATGTACTTCCGCCGTCGCGAGCGGCGCGAAGTGCAGACCGTCGAGGACTGACCAGCCGCACACCCCGCAGGCCGTGCCGCCGCGTGCGGCCGGGCCGGCGCACGGCCCGGCGCGGGGCGGCGGTGGTATACTCACCCGTGCGTGAGCTTCATGTGGGGGCGATCGGTTTCGACATGGGCAGACCGCGGTCGGAGCAGCAAGCCGAGGTTCCCGGAGGCCTCGTTAAACAGCCGGGACACACCATCTGCCGAGAGTAATCTCGCGCTGGCTGCCTAACTAGTTTAGGCGCCCGTCACGCCCGGAGCGTCCGCGGCCGGGGTCGTGGCGTCAGCAAGCGGACTGGAGTCCGCCCGGCAGGCTTCGACCGGGCGGTCTCGAGACTGATCGAGGCTGGCGACCGGCACCCGGCCGACGCGGGGGCCGCGAGCGAGATGAAATGCGCCGGCTAAGCTTGTAGAGACTCCGCCGAGGCACCCGTGGACGCGGGTTCGATTCCCGCCGCCTCCACCAACCCCTCCTGCTCGCGGCCGAGACGTCCCCACCCGGGCGCCCGCTATACTCCGTGCCGTGGAAGGACCTCCCGACAGCGGCCGCTCCCGCCTGCGCAGGCTCATCGACCCGGCGGTGCTCAGCGTCGGCGCGGCGTTGCTCATCTCGGTCGCCGCCCTCGTGACCTTCTTCAGTCGCGAGGGAGGGTCCGGGTTCCGCCCCGACGACACCCTGTCGCTGGTCCTCATTCTGGCGGTCACGATCCCTCTCGCCGCGCTCTGGCTCTCGCCGCTGGCCGTTCTCGGGGTGTCGACCGTCGCGGTCACGGTACTGGCGGCGTTCAACTACGAGCCGATGAACGCGACCTTGTGGGCGGTGATCGTCGCCGCCGTCGCGACCGCCGCCTTCGACAGCGTGCGGCGGGCGATCGGCGGCGGGTTCGTGCTCGCCGCCGGACTCGTGCTGGTGTTCGCGCTCTACTGGGGACAACTGCCGCTCAGTCAGTTCGTCGCCATCTGGGCGGTCTTCTCGGTCGCCTGGGCGGTCGCCTGGGCGGTGCGCGCCTACCGCATGACGGCGGCGCGGGCGGAGCGCCGGGCGGAGCTCTTCGCCGCCGACCGCGACGCCCGTGCCCGGGAGGCCGTGGCCGACGAGCGCGCACGGCTCGCGCGCGAGCTGCACGACAGCGTCGGCCACGCGCTCAACGTCGTCGTGCTTCACGCCGGCGCGGCGCGCCGCGTGCTCGAGAAGAAGCCCGCGCTGGCCGGCGAGGCGCTGGTCTCGATCGAGACCGCCGGCCGCCAGGCGCTGGCCGACATCGAGCGCATGCTCGGGATCCTGCGCGCCGAAGAGGACGTGTCGATGGAGTCGGCGCCCGGCGTCGAGCGCATCCCCGCGCTCGTGCAGCAGGTACGCGAGGCCGGGCTCCCCGTCGAGCTCGCGCTGGAGCCCGGCCCGGGCGAGCTGCCGGCGAGCATCGACCTCACCACCTACCGCATCGTGCAGGAGGCGCTGACCAACGTGCTCAAGCACGCCGGCCGGGCGCGGGCCTGGGTCGAGGTGGGCTGTCACGAAGGTATGCTCTTCGTGACCGTCGCCGACGACGGGCATGGCGCGGCCGCGGCGCCCTCGGAGGGCGGCGGCCGCGGTCTTGCCGGCATGCGCGAGCGCGTGATGATCTTCGGGGGAGAACTGCACGCGGGCCCCCGCCCCGAGGGCGGCTATCTTGTGCAGGCCCGCGTGCCATTGAAGGAGAGGTGACGCCGTGACGATCCGCATCGTGCTCGCCGACGACGAGCAGCTCGTGCGCTCCGGCCTGCGTCTCATCCTCGAGTCCGAGGACGACCTCGAGGTGGCCGCCGAGGCCGGCGACGGCACCGAGGCGGTGGCCCTCGTGCGCCGCCTCGACCCCGACGTCGTCCTCATGGACGTGCAGATGCCGGTCATGAACGGCATCGAGGCGACGCGCGAGATCGCCGCCCTGGGCCGCGAGACCAGCTCGCGCGTCCTGATCCTCACGACGTTCGACCTCGACGAGTACGTGTACGAGGGGCTGCGCGCCGGCGCCAGCGGCTTCCTTCTCAAGCGCACGCCGGCCGAGGAGCTGGTCGACGCCGTGCGCGTCGTCGCGGCGGGCGACGCGCTCATCGACCCCGGGGTCACGCGTCGCCTCATCGAGCACTTCCGCGAGCGCGAGCAGCTGCGCACGCGGCGCGAGCTCTCGACTCCTCAGGGCCTCGACGATCTCACCGAGCGGGAGCGTGAGGTCCTGCTGCTCGTCGCCCGCGGGCTCTCGAACCACGAGATCGCCCAGCAGCTGTACCTCTCCGAGGGCACCGTCAAGACGCACGTCAAGCACGTGTTCGCCAAACTGGCGCTGCGCGATCGTGCCCAGGCCGTGATCCTCGCCTACGAGAGCGGGCTCATCGAGCCCGGGACGGCCGCGCCCGGCGTCTGAGCCGGGCCTCCCGGCCGCGCGTCTGAGCCGGGCGTCCGGCCCGGACATGTCCGCCAGGCGTCCGGGCCGGGCAGCGGAGCCGGGCGTCCTAGCCGGGCCGGGGTCGCGCCGCATCGACGCGCCACGCGGCATCCTCTACCACCCTGGGGGTAGGAGCGCCGCAGGGCGAATCCCACCCCGGGCGCAGGCGATTCACCCGCCCGGGAAGACGCCTGCGCGCTCATCGTCCTCTAACCTGTCCGTGAACGATCGGCAACGACAGGAGGAGGTGAGCACACGATGTCGGCCCTCAAGTACTTCTTCGGCGTGGTCGCCCGGCCGCAGACGTGGCTCGATTACGTGTACCTGTGGCTCGCCTTCCCGCTGGGGCTCTTCTACTTCATCTTCCTCGTCGTCGGCCTGAGCGTCGGTCTCAGCCTGGTCATCATCTGGGTCGGCATCCCCATGCTGCTGCTCGTGGCCGGGGCCTGGTATCTCTTCGCGGCCTTCGAGCGCGTCCTCGCCCGCGAGCTGCTGCGTGCACCCATCGCCCCGGCGCCGCGGGCGTGGGAGGCCGTCGACGGTGTCTGGAACAAGCTGAAGGCGCACTTCGCCTCGGGCTCGACGTGGAAGGACCTCGTCTTCCTGCTCGCGCGGCTCCCGATCGGCATCGTCTCGTTCACCATCGTGACGACACAGGCGGGCCTGGCCGTCGCCTTCATCGGCGCACCGTTCTTCCAGCGCTTCGATGCTCTCTGGATCGGCGGGCAGCGTATCGACTCGCCCGGCGTCGCCTTCGCCCTGGTGCCCGTCGGCGTGCTCGTCGTGATCGCCCTCTTCCACGTGATCCACGGCTGGGCATGGCTCTGCGGCAAGCTGGCGACGGCGCTGTTCGGCGACGGGCGCGTGGCGCCTCCGTCTGCGCAGGCGGCACCGCCGGCGTGGGCGCAGCCGCCGCAGAGCCCGCAGCCGCCGCAGGGCCCGCAGTACCCGCAGCCCGCGCAGTACCCGCAGCCGCCGCAGTACGCGCAGCCGCCGCAGTACCCGCAGGACGCGCAGGCGCCGGTGCAGCAGGGTCCTCAGGCGCCGCAGTACGCGCAGTCGCAGCTGCCACCAGGGCTCAAGTACCGGCAGCCGTCGTACGACCCGCAGGCGCGTCAGGATGCGCAGTACCCGCAGCCACCCTGGGGGACCTCTCC
>JAZBOM010000086.1:0-3066 GCA_036351205.1 Thermoleophilia bacterium
ACATCAGCATGGCGAGCTCGTCGGGGCCGACCGGCGGCGCGGCAGCGCCGTCGCGCCCTGCCGGCGGCGACACCGTGCCGTCGCGGCCCGTTCCCGTGGCAGTCCCGGCGTCAGGCCCCGCCGCCGGGGTCGCGCCCGCGAACCCCGCCGGGGTCGCGACGCCGCCGACAGCTTCGAGCCCGTCGACGAGACCGCCGGCGTCGGCGCGGACGACCAGGCGAGGCAGACCCGCGTCGGCCAATGTGACCTCGTCGGGCACGACCACGAGGTCGGGCGAGGATTTGGCGAGGAGCCCGTCGACGTCGCGACGCGGCAGGCTGGTGTTGAGGGGCACGACCACGCCGCCGGCCAGCCAGACGCCGAACATGCTCACGAAGAACTGGTCGTACTCCTCGAGGAACAGGGCGACGCGACGCGCCGGCTCAAGACCGGCGGCGCGGAGCGCCGCCGCCACGAGCTGAGCTCGGCGCGCGAAGTCGGCGTAGCCGTAGTCGCGCCCCCGCGTCGTCAGCAGGAGGGAGGCGGGCCGGCGCTCGGCGTGCTCGGCCAGACGCACGACGGCGTCGGTCATCAAGGCGGGCATGGCGACCATCGGCAGGATCGGGCGGCCGGGTCAGAACCCCACGTAGCGGAACTCGGTGAGCTCGCCCCCCACGGCGACCGCCACCACTATCGCAAGGAAGAGAAGGAACCAGAGCAGCGTCTGCACACCGATGCCCAGCCCGTAGAAGAAGCGGTGCTCCATCGGCCCCGTCGGATCGGTCGGCTCGCCGACCCCATCGGATGCGGCGCGGAGCTCGCCGGAAGCGCCGCCGCGGGGCTCGCCGGTCGCCGCGGCACCGGCGACGGAAGCCGCGGCCCCGTCCACAGGCGTACCCCGGGCCGCCTCAGGCATCGGCGGCCTTCTTGCGCTCGATGTAGGCGAGCATGTGGTTCACCGTGTCGAGGTTCTCGTAGACGATGTCCATCGGCTTGACCTTGATGGCGAACGTCTCCTCGAGGAAGACGATGAGGCTGGTCAGGTTCATCGAGTCGAGCAGCTGGTCGCGGAAGAGCGAGGTGTCGAGGGCGATGACCTCGCCGTCGGCGAGGTCGGCCTCTTCGTGCAGGAACTCGAGAATGGTCTCGGCGTCGCTCATAGTCCGTCCTTCGGTGGTCGGCTGACGACGGGCACGGCGCCCGCGCTCAGGGCCGCGTCCCCTGGCTGTAGGAGAACTTCATCGGGCTGACGAAGCCCGAGGCCTCGACACCCGCCTGGAGCAGCCGGGCGAGGGTGAACACCCGGTCGGAGGTCTGGTAGGCCTGCACGAGGCCCCATTCATCGGTGAGCACGTGCCCGCGCGCGCCCGCCCAGCCGTAGGCGCCGAACTGGCAGGTGCCGTCGCCGTTGCCGACGACGAGGCAGCCGTTGCGCACGAACGGCAGCCAGGTGGCGATGATCGACGTCTCGGCACCGCCGGAGCGACGGCCGGCCACCGCCATGACCCCAACGGGCTTGTTCGCCAGCTTGAAGTCCTGGTGGCGGAGCGGGCGCGTACGCATGATGAACTTGGCGAACAGGTCGGAGGGCAGGCCGAAGTAGACCGGCGTCGCCACGAGGATGCCGTGAGCCGCGATCATCTTGTCGAGCACCATCTGGGCGTCGTCCTCGGCGGCGCGCACACAGGGGATGAACCGGCCGGTGTCCTTGGTCTTGCCGCAGACGTTGCAGGCCTTGCAGGGCTCGAGGTGCAGGTCGCGCAGGTGGACGATCTCGGTCTCGACCTCGCCGGGGTACGTCTCGCTGAGGCGAGTGAAGGCCGTGTCGAGCATGATGCCGCTGTTGGACTTGTCACGGGGACTGCAGTCGAGCCCAAGGATCCGCACCGTCATCTGATCGCACTCCTCGTGTCGGGCTTGCCGGCCCGGGGGTAGAGCGGCCGCGCTCCGCGGCCCTTCACAGGCGGTGCCCTATCGTACCAGAAGTCCCTGCGCGGCCCCCGCCTCGCGAGGCGCGGCGCCGGCCGTCACAGGGAAAGGCTGGTGCCGGAGGTGGGACTCGAACCCACACCCCCTCTCGGGGACCGAATTTTGAGTCCAGCGCGTCTACCAGTTCCGCCACTCCGGCACGGCCGCCGCCTATCGTACCGCACGGCGACCAGCAGCGCGGGCGCCCGAGGTGCGACGTCCGCGGCGCCCCAAACGCGACGGGCGCGGCGCGGACGCTTGAGGTGTGACGTCCGCGGCGCCCGGAACGCGACGGGCGCGGCACCACTCCCGGGGCGCCGCGCCCGTCGCCGTACCCACCGTCCCGGAGCGGCAGCCGCAGCACCGCCTCAGAAGGCGCGAGGGTACGTCGACGGCCACATGCGAGGGCCGTAGCCGCGCTTGATGGCGTACGCCGTGGCGCGGATCTGGGCCCAGCCGTTGTAGATGCTCGCCCCGCGCCAAGGGTTCCAGCTCGCCTTCCAGGTGCTCGGGAGGTACTGGAACAGGCCCTTGTACGTGGTCCCGGCCGTGCGGCGGCCGCCCGACTCGTAGATCATCATGCGGTAGAGCGCCCCGGCATCGACGTGGTACCGGCGCGCCGCGATCTTGATCAGCGGCCGCCACTCGCCGCGCCGGTTCCACGTGGCGATGCGCTCCCGGCGACGCACGCGGCGGGCGAGGTCCTCGACGCGCTCCCGCCAGCCGCGCGCCGACGCCTTCAGGCGGGCTACGCGGCGCTCGAGCGCGGCGATGTCGTCGGCACTCGGCACGACGACCACGGGGAGCAGGTCCGAGTCAGTCGCAGAAGCATCCACGAGGGCGTCGTCGGCGACGGCGGCGTCGTCGACGGCATCGCTCGCGGCGGGTTCGACGGTCGCGTCGTCCACGGCGATGTCGGCGGTGGCAGGGTCGTCGCCGGTGACGGCGACCTCAGTGAGGCTCGGCTCGTCGCCGACGACATCGTCGATCACGTCCTCGAGGGGCGTGTCGGCGTAGAGGGCGAAGAGCTGGCGCGCGGCCTCGAGGTCGGCGCGCACGAGCTTGAGGCGGGCGCGCTTGGCGCGCAGCGCCTCGCGCGAGCTACGCAGCTTGGCGCGC
>JAZBOM010000087.1:0-5319 GCA_036351205.1 Thermoleophilia bacterium
AAGCACCTGGGGCCGGAGTTCGCGGCGCAGCTGCAGGCCGACACCGACCGGTACCTCCCCGGCTACCCGGCGTTCTGTGCGCAGCTGACCGAGAACTTCGTCCGCGCCGCGGGCCTGTTGCCCTCGGGCGGATGACGCAGCGGGCGGGCGCGACCACGGTCGCGCCCCGCCCGACAGCGACGACGGATCACCCCTTCGCCTCGCCCGTCGGTGCCGGCCGATGGCGCCACGGGCCCGGTCGCCGTTGCCGCCCGGTCGGAGCTTCGGTCCGCTGGTCACCGGGCCTGTGCCGCTCATCTCTCGGCGCGCCTATGCCGAGAAGGTGGAGCGAGCATGGAGACGTCGAACCTTGTCCCGAAAAACGGCAGCCCGACGGGGAGTCGGGCCTGTGAAAGGAGCCATGGGGTGGTACCTGGGGGTACCAGCACGGGGAGGGATGTGTGGAGGGGGACTCCCGCGTGCAGACGGTATATTACCACCGTTGTAACGGTTGAAACAAGAGGTGGTCGCATTTCTTCCGTCCGCCGGCTGAGGCCGCGTCCGGGAGGCCGCTCGTGAGTACCGTGACCGGTGCTCGGGAGGCCGGTGGGACCGGCGCGCGTGGCGGGGCGGGCGGGGGCGACGGCCGAGGAGTCACGACGCGCCCGACGGTCTTCGCCGTCCAGCGCGAGCAGCGCTGGCGCATCTGGCTCCTCTTCGCCTTGCTCGTCCTCATGGCGCTGGTGTCGGTCTGGGTCTTCGCGTTCCTCGCCACGGCGGCGGTGGCGCTCACCTTCGGGGACCCCGATGCCTGGGGCGTGTTCTTCAGCGCCCGCGCCGTCGGGATCCTTCTGCTCGTGGCGCTGGCGGCCTCCGCCGTGTACTGGTTCGCCGCCCAAGCGGGGGCCAAGGGCCGGTTGCTCGAGGCCATGCACTGCCGCCCGCTCGAGCGCTCCGACCGGTATCACCGGCGGCTCGCCGACGTGGTGGAGGAGATGCGTCTGGCGACCGGGGCGCCGCGCATCGAGTGCGTCACCGTGGCCACGCTGGGCATGAACGCCTTCGCCTTCAGCGACCTGCGCGGCGGGGGCGTCATCGGCGTCACCGAGGGCGCTCTCGCCCGCCTCTCGCGCCAGCAGCTCCAGGCGGTGGTCGCGCACGAGTTCGCGCACATCCTCTCCGGCAGCTACGTCACCGCCACCGTGAGCTGCCTGCTGTTCGGCATCTACTCTTCACTTGCCGACGCGCTCGACGCGGTGATCGCGGGCGGCGGGGACGAGACGGGCACGCACGGGTCCGGGAGCGGCGCCGGCGGCCTGGTCATCGTCGGCGCCTTCTTCCTGCGCGTCTGGGTCTGGGTGCTCGGCCTCGCCTCGCAGGTGGCGAACGCGGCGCTGGCGCGCGAGCGCGAGCGCCAGGCCGACGTCGCCGCGGCGCGCTTCACGGGCGACCCGCTGAGCCTGGCCGAGGCGCTGCGCATGATCGCCCGGCACCCGGGCGGCGCCGGGTTCGTGCCGCCCGGCCTCGCGCCACTCTGCATCCGCGCCGGCGAGACCGCCGCCGGCGGTCTGCTGGGCCGCTGGGGCGACACCCATCCGCCGATCGGCGAGCGCATCAACGCGCTCCTGCTGCTGGCCAACGTCGCCCCGGGCGAGTTCGAGCGCCAGGCCGCGGCCGCCGCCGAGCGGCTCACGGCGAAGGAGCACGTGCGGCGCCCGCCGGCGACGCCGGCGGCCGTGGCCGCCGCGGCTACGGGCCTCGTCGCGGCGCCCGACGGCCCGGGGGTCGTCGCGGCGCCCGCCGGTCGTGCCGTCGCCGCGCCGCGCCTCGGGCCGCCGCCTCTCGCCGGGTGGACGCCAGTGTGTCCGTCGTGCGGGAGCGTGCTGCGCGCGACCGACTACGAGGGCGTGCGCCTGCACGCCTGTCGCGCCTGCGGCGGACGCCTCGTCGGTGGGGAGGGCGTGCGTCGCGTCTGCGCCCGGCGCGAGGTGGACTTCAGCGACGAGCAGCACCACCTGACGGAGCTGCTCGTCGCCCAGTCCGACCACCTGCGGCGCGACGCGGTCCTCGGCCGCGGGCGCTACGCCGCCGAGCTCGTGGCCTGCCCCGAGTGTGGGCGCACGATGATGCGGCGGCACTACAGCTACGAGCACGCCGTCGAGGTCGACGTCTGCACGGTCTGCGACCTCTACTGGTTCGAGAGGGACGAGCTCGAGGTGCTCCAGCTCCTGCACGAGCGCCAGGTCGACCGCCGCTCCGGCTGAGGGCGGCCGGGCGCACGGGCACGGCTCGCGACCGGCCGCCCTCGCTCGCGGCGGGCGCCCGTGACCCGTGCCCCGGGCGCCCGTGACCCGTGCCCCGGGGCGACGGGCTCGCGCGCAGCGTTTACACTTCGTTCATCGACGATCCCCGGCCCGCCGCGTACCCGCCAGTCGGGGCGCCGGTCGCCGGCCGGCCGCCCGCCCGCGAGTCTCTCAGGACCGAGCATGGACGAGCACGCAGACGGGGCCCCGGGCCCCGTCGACGACATCATCGGCGCAGCACCTCTCGACGGCCGCTACCGACCGACGCGCCGGATCGGCGGCGGGGGGATGGCCGACGTGTACCTCGCCGAGGACCTCGTCCTCGGCCGGCTCGTGGCCGTCAAGGTGCTGCGCCGCGAGCTCGCGCTCGACGCCCAGTTCGTCGAGCGCTTCGACACCGAGGCTCGCGCGGCGGCTTCGCTGAGCCATCCCAACATCGTCGCCATCCACGACCGCGGGCGCTCCGGCGAGCCCTGGTACATCGTCATGGAGTACGTCTCCGGGGAGACCCTGAAGCAACGGGTACGCCGTGTGGGTGCGCTGCCGTGCCGGGACGCGGTCGCCATCGCCGTCGACGTCCTCGGGGCGCTCCAGGCTGCTCACGACCGGGGGATCGTCCACCGCGACGTGACCGCGCAGAACGTGCTCCTCGGCGACGACGGCAGGGTCCGGGTCGCCGACTTCGGCATCGCGCGCATCGGGGCGTCCTCGCTCACGAAGACCGGGATGACCCTGGGCACCAGCCTGTACCTGTCGCCGGAGCAGGCCCAGGGCCGCGTCGCGGACGCGCGCTCCGACGTGTACGGGGCCGGGGTCGTGCTCTACGAGATGCTCACCGGGCGCGTGCCGTTCGACGGCGAGACCGAGGTGGCGATCGCCTGGCAGCACGTGCACGAGGCGCCGCCGCGCCCGCGCGAGCTGCAAGCGAGCGTGTCGGAGGCGCTCGAGGCGGTGGTGCTGCGGGCGCTGGCCAAGGACCCCGGCGCACGCTTCCAGACGGCGGCCGAGTTCGCGGCGGCGCTCGTCGCGGTCGCGGCGGCGGAGAGGCCGGCCCCAGGCACGGACGAGGAGCACGGCCAGACACCGGTCGTCGTTGCGGATGCGGCAGGTGCGCAGGCCCCGGCCGCCGACACGGACGAAGCGGGCTCACGGCCGCCGGCCGCGCCGGCGGCCGCACCGCCGCCGGCAACGGCGGTCGCCGCCGCGCCGGCGACCGACGCCGCCGCCACGGCGCTCGTACCTGGCGCCGGCGGGGCGACGGCGGCCACAGCGCTCGCCGGCCCGTCACCGCCGGTCGCGCCACAGCCCGCCGCGACAGGCCGCCGCTCCCGCTGGTGGATCGCGACCGTCGCCGTCGTTCTCGCGGCCGCGGCGGTCGCACTCGGCTACTGGCTCTTCAGCCTCACCGCCGGGCCCGCCGTCCCCGAGGTGGTCGGCAGCTCCGAGACCGCGGCCCGAGGCGCGATCCAGGGCGAGGGCCTGCGCGTCGTGACCCGCCGGGAGTACGTCGACGGCGTCCCCGCCGGGTACGTGAGCCGCCAGAAGCCGCGCGCCGGCGTCGAGGTCGCCGACGGCGCCCGCGTCGAGATCTGGGTGAGCCGGGGGCCGGCCACCGTGTCGGTGCCGGACCTGCGCGGGCTGTCGGCCGCCGCCGCCGAGGAACGTCTCGGCGACGACGATCTCGTGGCCGAGCGGCGCAACGGCCGCTCGGAAGACGTCGCCACGGGCGACGTCTTCAGCCAGGAGCCGAAGGCCGGCGAGTCGGTCGGTCGGGGCGAGACCATCGTCTATTGGGTCAGTACCGGGCTGCCCCGAGTGGCCGTGCCCGACGTCGTCGGCTACTCGTCGGGCGAAGCCGCAGCGCTCCTCGAGGAGGCGGGCCTGACCGCCAGCGTCGATCTGACCTTCGGCTGGGGCGAGTACCCAGACACGGTCGTCGAGCAGGAGCCCGCCGCGGGCACGAGGCTCGAGCAGGGCGCCGAGGTGGTCATCAAGGTCGCCGTCTTCTGACGCCGCTCGCCGCGGCGGTCCACCGGCCTGTGACCGCGACAGACGCGACGCGTCGGGGGCGCCGGTGAGGCGTCGGCCGTGGCCGGCGCTCGCCCTCCTCCATCGCCCAGGCCGGGATGCTCACCCCGGCGATCGTCGCCGGCACGCCGGCCGTCTGCCGCCAGGCCGGGCGCTCGCACGGCAGCAGAAGCCCAAGGACGGCCGTGCCGCTCTCTGAGGAGCGCCGGGCTCAGCCCGTGCGCCCCGGTCGCGTCTGCGGCTGCACGCCGGGCAGCTCCCAGGCGTCGGCACGGCGCGGGCCGGCGCCGGAGGGCAGCTCCTGGGCCGGCACCGGCACGTTGCCGACCGGGCGCCCCGGGCGGCGGCCGGGGGCACGGCCGACGACGCGCAGCAGGTCGTCGACGCGCTGCGCGACCACGGCGAGGCCGTGCTCCTCGCTGTTCTGCAGCTCGCCCTCGACGTAGAGGTAGAGGCTGTCCTTCAGCACCCTCCCGTACTTGAGGTAGACGTCGTTGAAGACCACGACCTGGGCGAGCTCGGTCTCGTCCTCGAGGGTGAGGAAGAGGGTGCGGTGCCCCGAGCGGACCCAGGGCATCTGGGCGCGCTCGAGCACCCCGGCGAGGCGCACGCGACGGCCGTTGGGGACGGCGGCGAGCTCGGCGAACGGGGTCACGCGCAGCGCCCGGAGCTCGTCGTGCACGAAGCGCAGCGGGTGGGCGCTCACGTTGAGGCCGAGCACCTCGAGCTCGGCGCGCACGCGCTGCTCGAGCGACCAGGAGGGGATGAAGTCGAGCGGCGCGAGGCGGTCGTCGAGCGCGAGCCGTGGCTGGTCGAGGCCGGCCGTCGCCGGGCCGGCCTCGTCGCCCGCGCCCCGCTGCCCGCCCGGGCGGCTGCCGGCGTAGAGCAGCGGCAACTGGGCGACGAGCTCCTCGCGGCGCACGCCGAGGGTGTCGAAGGCGCCGGCGCGCACGAGGTTCTCGGCGATCTCACGGCTGACGCGGGTGCGGGCGATGAAGTCGGGCAGCGA
>JAZBOM010000088.1:0-3563 GCA_036351205.1 Thermoleophilia bacterium
GACCTCGCGACCGAAGTACTCATCGATCTCGCGGCCGTTGACGAGCGCCCTGCCCACCCCCGGGGTGAGGACGACGCGGGCCACGCTGGTCTTGCGCTTGCCGGTCGCGCGATAGGTCACTGCCTCTGCCACGCCTTACTCCTTGATCTCGAGCACGTCGGGCCGCTGCGCCTCATGCGGATGATCGGGCCCGGCGTAGATCTTGAGCTTGCGGATCTGCGCCCTGCCCAGGCGGTTGTGCGGCAGCATGCCGCGGACGGCGCGGCGCAGGATCTCCTCGGGCCGCCGCGCCATCAAGTGCTGGTAGGACTCCGACTTGATCCCTCCCGGGTAGCCGGAGTGCCGGTAGTACATCTTCTGCGCCGCCTTGTCGCCGGTGACGACGACCTTGTCGGCGTTGACGACGACGACGAAGTCGCCGGTGTCGATGTGCGGGGTGTAGGTCGGCTTGCGCTTGCCGCGCAGGACGTCGGCGATGACCGTGGCCAGGCGGCCGAGAGTCTTGCCGCTGGCGTCGACCACGTACCACTTCTTCTCGATGGTGGATGGCTTCGCGACGTAGGTCTTCATGCGCTCACTTCTGGCCGTTGCGGACGACGTGCCCGGGCCCGGGCACGCGAGCGGGTAGTCTAGCGGAATCGCCGGGGGGCTGCAACACGGGGCCTGGGTGGGCCGCACGGCGCCGTGGCGGGGCCGGCCCGCGACGCGCCGCCGGTCGCGGCGGCCACGCGGCTCACGTCTGGCGGCGCAGGACGACGCGGTCGCCCGGCTCGAGCGAGAGCACCTCGGCGGCGGAGCCGCCGTTGACCGCGACCGACACCATGCCGTAGCTGTCGACGAGCACGAGGATGTCGCTCGCCCGGACGGCGCCGAACGTGCGCACGACCCGGGCGTGGTAGCGCTCCCCGGCGCAGTCCAGCTCGAGCTCGTCGCCGATCTCGGCGGCGTGGAGCTCGTCGGCGCGCAGGTTGAGGGCGACGTTGCCGAAGCGGTCGACGAGCACCGCCGTGGCCGCGAGCCCGCCCGCCAGACGTCGCGGCTCGGGCACGTCGAGGCGCACGAGGCCGGCGGGGTCGATCGCGACCCCGACCTGGTCGAGCGCGAGGCCGGCCGCGAGCCGCGCCGCGACCGGGGCGAAGATGTCGCGGCCGTGGAAGGTGGCCGACAGCGGGCTCAGCCAGAGGCTCTCGTTGGTGAGGATGTGGGCCTCGGCCACGCCGCCGTCGGCGTCGGCCGCCAGCGTGAGCAGCCCGTTGTCGGGGCCGACGAAGAGGCGGTCCGCGCCGCTGCGCAGGCCGGCGGGGCGGCGCGGACCGCCGACCCCCGGGTCGACCACGGCGAGGATCACGGCCTGTTCGGGCATGTACGGCAGGGTGTTGCGCAGCACCAGAGCGCCGGCCAGCACGTCACGCTGCGGCAGCCCGTGGGTGACGTCGATCACCCGCACCTCGGGGGCCACGCGCGCGATCACCGCGCGGCAGGTGCCGGCGAAGTCGTCGGCGTAGCCGTAGTCGCTGGAGAAGCAGATGGGGCGCATCACCGGCACGATACGACGCCCGCCCGGCGCGGGCAACAGTCACCCCGGTTGTCCGAACGGCCGCGAACCGGGTACAACTGCAGGGTCCGCGGCGTCGCGCCACCGCCGCCGCGGGCCCAAGGAAGACGAGCGCGCGCCCTGGCTTCACTCGCCGACAGCACGCTCACGAACAAGGGAGTAGGCGTGGCGAAAGGCAAAGTGAAGTGGTTCAGCACGGAGAAGGGCTACGGCTTCATCGAGCAGGAAGAGGGCAAGGACGTGTTCGTGCACGTCACCGGCCTGGCGGCCGGCGTCCAGAGCCTCGCTGACGGCCAGGAGGTCGAGTTCGAGGTGACCGAAGGCCAGAAGGGCCCGCAGGCGAGCGACGTCAAGCCTGCCTGACGACTGCTGTAGAGATGACGACGCGAAGGGCCGGCGCTGCCGGCCCTTCGCGTCTCCGGGGCCGGGACGCCGACGGGTCGCGTCGGGCGCCGGCAGGCCGCGTCGCGTGCCGGCCGGGCGGCGTCAGACGCCGGCGGCGTCGACGATCGCCGCGACCAGCCCGGCGGTCGTGTACTCGCGGGCCTCGACCGCCACGGGCAGTCCGAGCTCGCGCAGCGTCGCCGAGGTGACCGGCCCGATGGAGCACAGCTTCACGGCGGCGAGGCGGGTGGCGACGCCGGCGAAGCCTTCGCGCGCTCGTACGGTCTCGCCCGTTGCGGCAGAGGCGTTGCCTGCCCTGGCGACATCGCCCGCGGCAGCGGCGTCCCCCGCCCCGGTCTCCCGGGCGAACAGGTCGACGAAGGCGCGCACCGTGCTGCTCGAGGTGAAGGTGATGAAGTCGGCGCGCTCGAGGCGTTCGCTCGGCACCTCGAGCCCCTCGGCCGGCAGCGTGTCGTAGACCGGCAGCACGTCGACGGACGCGCCGCGCCGGCGAAGGGTGTCGGGCAGCACGCTGCGCGCCTCGGCGGCGCGCGGGATCAGCACCCGCGCGCCGGCCGGGGCGACCCCGCGCCGATCGAGCGCGGCGAGCAGCCCCTCGGCCACGTAGTCTTCGGGCACGACGTCGCAGGCGAGGCCGCGGGCCTCGAGCGCCGCCGCGGTCGCCGGCCCGATGGCGGCCAGCACCGGGCGCCTGCCCACGGCCACGCCCGAGGCCTTCAGCACCGAGAGACCCGGCCCGGCCTCGTCCAGACGGTCGGCGAAGATCCGCACCCCGTTGACGCTCGTGAAGACGAGCAGGTCGTAGGTGGCCACACCGGCGAGCACGCGCCGCGCCTCCTCGTCCGGAGTTCGGGGGACGATGCGGATCACCGGCGCCAGGATCACCTCGGCACCGACCTGCCGCAACGTGACGGCGAGGGCGTCCGCCTGCTCGCGGGGGCGCGTGACGACCACGCTCCGCCCGGCGAGCGGCCCTCCCGAACCGGCCGCGGGTCCGTCGCGGTCCGCCCCGGCGGCATAGCCGTCCGCCGGCCTCTCGGCGCCTCCGTCGGGGCCGGGTCCGCCCGCACGGCGCCGCTCGCCGCCCGCGCTCATGCTCCCGCCGCCTCGGCGCGCACGACGGCGAGGATACGGTCCGCCCCGGCGGCCAGCAGCTCGCCGGCCAGACGCTCGCCCAGGGCCTCGGGGGCGCCGGCCGCGCCGGTGGCCTCGAGACGCATCGCCTCGCGCCCGTCGAGCGCACCCACGAACGCCCTCAGGCGGAGTTCCCCCGGCGCAAGCCTGCCGGTCACGAGCTCGCCGTAACCGGCGATCGGCACCTGGCAGCCGCCCTGGAGGGCGCGCATCAGGGCGCGCTCGGCGCGGACGGCGACCGTGGCGGCGTCGTCGGCGAGCGGCGCCAGCAGCGCGCCGACCCGCTCGTCACCGGCACGCGCTTCGATCGCGAGCGACCCTTGGCCGACGGCCGGGAGCAGCTCGTCGAAGGTGAAGGCGAAGGCGGCCGCGCCGGCGCGCCCCAGGCGCGCCAGCCCCGCGGCCGCGAGGACCGTCCCGGCCATGTCCTGCTCCTCGACCTTGCGCATCCGCGTCTCGACGTTGCCGC
>JAZBOM010000089.1:0-6899 GCA_036351205.1 Thermoleophilia bacterium
AGGACGGGGGTAGAAGCCTCGGCGACCCGTGAACGACGACGGACGAGAGGGCGGAGGTCCCGTGGCCGACGATCACAGCGCGCTGCGCCGAGCCGTCGCCGAGGCGCTGAAGGATCACGACAGGGCCACGGCGGTGCGCACTGCGGTGGAGGCGGTCAGCTCGGGCGCGATCGCGGTGCCGGAGCTCTACAGCGACGTCCTCGTGCCCTTGCTGCACGACACCGGCGAGGCGTGGCGTGCGGGCGACACGAAGGTCTGGGAGGAGCACCTCGCGAGCCAGGCGGTGCGCAGCATCGTCGAGCTCGTCTACCCGGCCGTCCTCAAGGCCAAGGCCGACGTGCCGCCGACGGGGAGGTCGGTCCTGCTCGCCTGCCCGCCCGAGGAGGCGCACGACCTCGGCTTGCGCCTCGTCGCCGACCGTTTCGACATGGCCGGGTGGACGACGTACTTCCTCGGCGCCGACACGCCGTTCGAGGAGGTCGTCGACGCGGCCGGCGCCTTGCGGGTCGACGCCGTCGCGCTCAGCTCGTCGACCCACTTCCATCTGGTCGCGCTGCGGCGTCACGTCGACTGCCTGAGAGCCGCGCTGCCGGACGTCGACGTGTGGGTCGGTGGCCCGGCCTTCGCCGTCGACCGCCGGGGCTGGCGTCACGACGAGATCCTCGATCTCGACGCTCTCCTGGGCGGCGATGCTGCGTCGAGCGGGCCGGCGACGGCGGCCGCGGCCTCGCTGGAGGACGACGTCCGCTCACCGGCGGGCGACGAGCCCGGCGGGGCCGCTCAGCAGGGCGATGCAGGCGCGCCGGGGGTCGCGGGCTGATGCTGAGCCTGCGCATCGCCGCCCGGTTCCTGAGCACGAGTCCGGCGCAGTCAGGGCTGATCGCCGCGGGCATCGCCTTCGGCATCGGCGTCCAGGTCTTCCTCGGGTCACTGATCATCAGTCTCCAGGCGAGTCTCGTCGACGAGACCATCGGGAGCAGCCCGCAGATCACCGTGGTCTCGGCCTCGGAGGGCGCGGCGGTCGTCTACACCGACGACCTCGCGGGGACGCTCGAGGGACAACCGCAGGTGACCACCGTCGTACCGACGCGCGCCTACTCGGCGATCTTCACGCGGGGCGACGAGAGCGCACCCCTGCAAGTGACCGGGGGCGAGCTCGAGCGTCTCGACACGATCTATGCACTGAGCGAACGCGTCGTCGACGGCGAGCCGTCGCTCGACGCCGGCGAGGTCATGGTCGGCCGCGAGTTCGCCGCCCAGTTCGAGCTCGGGCCGGGCGACGAGGTCACGCTCGTGCGCCCGGACGGGGAGGCCGACACGGCGACGATCACGGCGGTCGTCGACTTCGGCGCCGCCGCGGCCAACCGCTCGCTGGCCTTCGCCGATGCGGCCGCCGCCGCCGACGTGCTCGGTCAGGCACCCGACGAGTACACGGCGGTACAGCTCCAGGTCGACGACGTGTTCGACTCGGTGGCGATCGCCGAGCAGTTGGCGGCCGAGCCCGCCCTCGAGGGTCTCGAGGTGACCGAGTGGCAGGCCGACAACGAGGACCTGCTGAGCGCCCTCCAGGCGCAGAGCTCGTCGAGCTACACGATCCAGTTCTTCGTGCTCGTCGCGGTCGCCCTCGGCATCGCCTCGACGCTCGCCATCTCCGCGGTACAGAAGACGCGGCAGATCGGCATCCTCAAGGCGATGGGGATGCAGGACCGCGGCACGGGGCGCATCTTCTTCTGGCAGGCCGTCGTTCTCGGTACCGGAGGCGCGGCGGCAGGGGTCGTGCTCGGCGTCGCGCTCATCGTCGTGTTCGCGGAGGTGAGCACGACGATCGACCTGTCGCCGCAGTGGGGCTTCACGGCGATCTCCTTCGCGGTCGGCGTGGCCGTCGCCATGCTCTCGTCGATCATCCCGGCGCGACGTACGACGAGGCTCGACCCGATCGAGGTGATCCAGGGTGGGTGAGCCGCTGCTGATCGCCGAGAGTCTCGGCAAGACCTACGGGACCGAGATCAGGACCGTGGCCCTCGAAGGGGTGTCGTTCGCGCTCGAGCGTGGCGAGTTCGCCTCCATCGTCGGCCAGTCGGGCTCGGGCAAGTCGACGCTGCTGAACCTCATCGGGCTGCTGGACACCCCGACGACGGGCGGCGTCACGCTCGACGGCCACGACACACGTTCGCTGGACCGGGGCGGTCGGGCGCGGCTGCGCAACGAGCTGCTCGGCTTCGTCTTCCAGTTCCACCACCTGCTGCCGGAGTTCTCGGTGCTCGAGAACGTGGTGATGCCGGGGCTGATCGGCGGGGGCTCGGCGGCGACACTGCGCGAACGGGCCGTCGAGGTGCTGGGCCTGCTCGGCCTCGACGGCCTCGAAGAGAAGAACGCGAACCAGCTCTCGGGCGGGCAGAAGCAGCGCGTGGCCATCGCCCGCGCGCTGCTCAACCGGCCCGCCCTCGTGCTCGCCGACGAGCCGACCGGCAACCTCGACACGGTGAACACGGCGGCGGTCTACGACCTCTTCCGCACGATCCACCGCGAGCTCGGCACCGCCTTCCTCATCGTCACCCACGACCGCGCCGTGGCGCAGCAGACCGACCGCATCCTCGAGGTCGCCGACGGCCGTCTCGTGCAGGACGTGCGCGACGTCTACGCGACGCCGGCGTCCGGCGGGGCAGAGGCCGCGGCGGCGCCACCCGAAGCGTCGCCGGGCGACGGGGAAGAGGCGACCGCGTCGCCGCCGGAGGGGTCGCCGATCGGCGGGGGAGAGGTCACGGAGCCGCCGCCGGAAGCGTCGCCCGCCGGCGAGGAAGACGCCGCCGG
This sequence comes from Thermoleophilia bacterium, assembly GCA_036351205.1. GTDB lineage: Bacteria > Actinomycetota > Thermoleophilia > UBA2241 > UBA2241 > UBA2241. Next base: position 2,812 of record JAZBOM010000089.1, read on the forward strand.
CGAGTCCTCGGCGGGCGGCTCCGCACACGTGTGACGCTCGCGGGACGAGGTGGTATCCTGTCTTGCCGCCTCAGGCACGGCGGCCGGGGCCACCACACCCGGCCGCGGCGGCGTGATCCCGGCGGTGGAGGTAGCTCAGTCGGTAGAGCTCCAGGTTGTGGCCCTGGCGGTCGCGGGTTCGAATCCCGTCCTTCACCCCAACTTCTCCCCTTGATGCAGGTTTAACGTCCGCGGGTGTGGCGGAACTGGTAGACGCGCTAGACTTAGGATCTGGTGGGCGTTGCCCGTGGAGGTTCAAGTCCTCTCACCCGCACCATCGCCTCCCGGGGCCGCCGCAGGCGGCCCGTTCGGGACAGGGCCGCGAGAGGCGGCCCGTTCGACCAGGGGCCGCCGTCGGGCGGCCCATCCATACGGGCTCGTGCCGCGCCTGTCGGGACCCCCCGGTCACGTGGCGACCCGCCGACAATTGGAGAAGCGCGAGTGAAGACAGAGGTCAATCCGGCGGCCGAGAACGAGGTCGTCCTCAGCGTCGAGGTGCCGCAGGAGGCCGTCGCGCGGATGTACGAGCGCACGCTGAAGCGCCTCGCCGGCGAGGTCCAGATCCCCGGCTTCCGCAAAGGCAAGGTGCCGCGGGCCATGGTGCTCAGCCGTCTCGGTGAAGAGTACGTACGCGGCGAGACGCTCAACGACGCCCTCCCCGAGTGGTACGACACGGCGCTCAAGGAGGCCGAGGTCGACGCCGTGTCGATGCCCGACCTCGACCTCGGCGACTTCGACGAGACGACGGCGTTCTCGTTCAAGGCCACCGTGCAGGTGCGCCCGACCCCGGTGCTCGGTGAGTACAAGGGCCTCGAGGTGCCGAAGCGCGAGATCGAGGTCACCGACGGCCAGGTCGAGGCCCAGCTGGCGATGCTGCAGGAGCGCTTCGCCAGCCTGCAGCCGGTCGAGGACCGGCCGGTCAAGCACGGCGACTTCGTGCTCATGGACCTGGCCGGCTCGTCGGCGGGTCAGCCGATCGAGGGCGCCCAGGCCAACGACTACATGGCCGAGATCGGCCGCGGCAACCTCATCCCCGGCTTCGAGGAGGCGCTCCAGGGCGTGGGTCACGGCCAGCAGAAGAGCTTCGACCTGACGTTCCCCGAGGACTACCACGCCGAGGAGCTGCGCGGCACGCCGGTGACCTTCGACGTGACCGTCAAGGAGATCAAGGAGAAGGTCGTCCCCGAGCTCGACGATCAGCTGGCCACCGAGGCCAGCGAGTTCGCGACCATCGCCGAGCTGCGCGCCGACGTGCGGGCGCGGCTCGAGACGGCGGCCGCCTCGTCGGCCGAGCAGGAGTTCCGTGCCCGTGCCCTCGACGCCGCCGTCGAGCGGGCGACCGTGACCGTGCCGCCGGCGATGATCGAGCGCCAGGCGCACGACCTCTTCCACGACCTCGAGCAGGAGGTCGGCGAGCGCGGCCTGACGATGGAGTCGTACCTCGCCCTGCTGCAGAAGACGCAGAAGGAGGTCGAGGAGGAGATGCAGCCGCGCGCCGAGCACGTCATCAAGCGGCGTCTGGTGCTCGAGGCGGTCATCGAGGCCGAGGGCCTCGAGGTCTCCGACGACGAGATCCGCGAGCGCATCAAGGCCGACGCGGAGCTGCTCGGGCGCGACCCCAACCAGCTCGTGCTCGACGTCTACAAGTCGGGCAGGCATGAGCAGCTGCGCGAAGAACTCCTTATCGCCAAGGCGGTCGACGTGATCGCCGAGAGCGCCGTACCGGTGGCGCTTGAGGAGGGCGAGGGCGCGGCCGGCGAAGCCGAAGCCGACGCGCCGGCCGCCGAGGCGGCCGACGCGGAGCAGGGAGCGCCGGCCGCGGCGGATGAGACGCCCGGCGACGAGCCGGCCGCAGCCACGGAGAAGGCCGGCGAGCCCGAGGGCGAATGAGCCGGCCGCACGACAGCGACAACGACCGGCGCCTCGAGCGCCGTGAAGAGAGGATGGACGTGAGCCCACTCGTCCCGTTCGTCATCGAGCAGACCAGCCGCGGAGAGCGCTCCTTCGACATCTTCTCGCGGCTGCTCAACGAGCGTGTCATCTTCCTCGGCACGCCCGTCGTCGACGAGGTCGCGAACCTCATCGTCGCCCAGCTGATCCACCTCGAGTCGGACGACCCCGACAAGGACATCAGCCTCTACATCAACAGCCCCGGCGGCTCGGTGTACGCGGGTCTCGCCATCTACGACACCATGCAGTTCATCAAGCCCGACGTGTCGACCATCTGCGTCGGCAGCGCCATGAGCATGGGCGCGCTGCTTCTCGCCGGCGGGGCCAAGGGCAAGCGCTTCGCGCTGCCCAACGCCCGCGTCCTCATCCACCAGCTGATGGGCGGGTACGAGGGCCAGGCCACCGACATCGAGATCCACGCCAAGGAGGTCCTCAACCTCCGCCGGCGCCTCGACGAGATCCTCGCCGACCACACCGGCCAGCCCTTCGACAAGGTGCGCCAGGACACGGAGCGCGACTACTTCATGACCGCCGCCGAGGCGCAGGAGTACGGCATCATCGACGACGTGATCTCCCACCGCTGAGGCGGGGGGGGTCGCGCGCCGCGCACCATCGCGAGAGGAGACGACGTGGCAGGAACCACCGACGGCAACGACCAGCTGCTCTGCAGCTTCTGCGGCAAGTCGCAGCGCCAGGTCAAGAAGCTCATCGCCGGCCCCGGTGTGTACATCTGTGACGAGTGCATCGATCTCTGCAACGAGATCATCGACGAGGAGCTCGCCGCGCCGGCGACCCTCGACCTCGCGACCCTGCCCAAGCCGCGCGACATCTACGCCAACCTGAACGACTACGTCGTCGGCCAGGACGAGGCCAAGCGCGCGCTGTCGGTGGCCGTCTACAACCACTACAAGCGCGTGCAGGCGGTGGCCGGGGGCGAGGTCGACGTCGAGCTGCAGAAGTCGAACATCCTCCTGCTCGGGCCGACCGGCTGCGGCAAGACCCTGCTCGCGCAGACGCTCGCTCGCATCCTCAACGTGCCCTTCGCGATCGCCGACGCGACCGCCCTGACCGAGGCCGGCTACGTCGGCGAGGACGTCGAGAACATCCTCCTCAAGCTGATCCAGGCGGCCGACTTCGACGTCAAGCGCGCCGAGACCGGCATCATCTACATCGACGAGATCGACAAGATCGCGCGCAAGGCCGACAACCCGTCGATCACGCGCGACGTCTCCGGCGAGGGCGTGCAGCAGGCGCTGCTCAAGATCCTCGAGGGCACGGTCGCGAGCGTCCCCCCGCAGGGCGGGCGCAAGCACCCCCACCAGGAGTTCCTCACCATCGACACGACCAACGTGCTCTTCGTCTGCGGCGGCGCCTTCTCGGGGCTCGAGAAGATCATCGAGCGCCGCATCGGGCGCCAGGGCGTGGGCTTCATGGCCGACATCGCCAGCAAGGCCGACAAGGACCCGGGCACGATCTTCGGCCACGTGCTCCCCGAGGACCTGCTCAACTTCGGCCTCATCCCCGAGTTCATCGGCCGCCTGCCGGTGGTCAGCGCGGTGCACAACCTCGACGAGGGCGACCTCGTGCGCATCCTGACCGAGCCCAAGAACGCGCTCGTCAAGCAGTACCAGAAGTTCTTCTCGCTCGACGGCGTCGAGCTCGTCTTCGCCGACGAGGCGATGAACGCGATCGCCGTCAAGGCGCTCGACCGGGGCACCGGGGCACGCGGGCTGCGCACCATCATCGAGGAGTCGCTGATGGGCGTGATGTTCGACCTGCCCTCGCGCACCGACGTGCGCAAGTGCGTCATCACCCGCGAGACCATCGAGAAGGGCATCGACCCGACCCTCGTGACCGAGGCCGACAAGAGCCAGCTCGAGCTGGACGAAGAGTCGGCCTGAGGCCGGGCCGGCCGGCGGCCGGCGCGGTCAGCGCTCTCGTGAGGCCGCGGGCGGCTCAGCCGCCCGCGGCCTCACGTCACCCTGGCTCCAGTCGCGGTCAACGGTACTTCGCGGCCCGCCCGCGGCCTCGCGTCGACCGCGTCAGTCGTCGTCCCCGACGCTACTCAGCCCGCCCGCGCGCGCCTCGGGCTCGCCTCG
>JAZBOM010000090.1:0-2352 GCA_036351205.1 Thermoleophilia bacterium
GCTCGTCAGACCCGCGACCAGCGAGATCGCGAGTGCCGCCAGCAGGAGCAAGGCGATGATGAACGGCGTGCGACGGTGACTCGTGCTTCCCATAGCTCTCCCCTTTCCGCAGGCGCGGATGCGCGAGCGTCGCCCCCCAGCGTCGCTCTAAGATGCGACAATCATAGTCACGGTCGCTCCTTGGAGACAAGCCTCGAACGCACGGCATCCGCACGGCCGCGTTCCAGACTGCCCGGTCCGGAGCCGGCGATCGGGCCCAGCCGGCCGGTCCGGCACGGATCGGCCGGCTCGACGGGCTCGAGCCGTTGGGTCACCCCCGACACACGGTCGTTCCGTCCGACGTTGACGCGAACATATGTTCGTGCGACACTCGAGGTCCCCGCACGACCATTCAGCGACCACGGAGCGGCACGTGACCGGCCGACCGACCCCCGAAGAGCAGGCGCCCGCCCCGCGACCCTCCGGCCGCCGCGGCCCCGAGCCGATCGGCGTCACCTGGGACGAACGGCGGCGCCAACCCTCGTCCTTCGGCTGGCGCCGCCGGCGCTGGCGCGTGCGTCGCGTACTCGAGCGCTGGGTCGTCGAGACGGGGTGGTGGAGCGAGGCGACCCGCGTCAGCCGCTCGTACTGGCGCGTCGAGGCCGAGGGCCGCGTGCTCGAGCTCTGCTACGACCGCCTCGCCAAGCGCTGGACCCTCGAGCGCATCCTGAGCTGACGCGCGCGGCGGGCACGGCGAGAGAGAACCGGCGGCGGCGGGCAGACTGCCACTGGACAGGCGGCCGCCCAGGCGCGACCATCCCGCAGGGGCACCGAACTGTAGTCGTGACGCCGGCCGCGGGCCGAGACCCGCGAGGGGAGGCACAGTGAGCGAGCCGAAGGTCGTCATCCAGGCACGGGACATCGACGCCGTGGTCTTCGACATGGACGGCGTCGTCACCCAGACGGCGAGCCTGCACGGCGCCGCCTGGACGCAGCTCTTCAACGCCTACTTCGAGGAGCGTGGGCGGCGCACCGGCGAGCACTTCGCGCCCTTCACCGAGGCCGATTACCTGCACTACGTCGACGGCAAGCCGCGGTACGACGGGGTGCGCGACACGCTCGCCTCGCGGAGCATCGAGCTGCCCTGGGGCGACCCCGGCGACCCGCCCGACGCGGAGACCGTCTGCGGTCTCGGCAACCGCAAGAACGTCCACTTCGTGGCCGCGATCGAGGAGCGCGGAGCACAGGTCTTCGAGGGCACGATCGAGTTCATCCGCGAGCTCAAGGCCGCCGGCGTGCGCGTAGCCATCATCTCGGCGAGCAAGAACGCGACGATGATCCTCGACTCGGCCGGCGTGCGCGACCTCTTCGAGACCCAGGTCGACGGCGTGGTCGCCGCCGAGATCGGCCTGCCGGGCAAACCCGACCCCGCCGTCTTCCTCGAGGCGGCGCGGCGCCTGGGTGTCGGCCCCGAGCGCGCCGTCGTCGTCGAAGACGCGGTCGCCGGCGTGCAGGCCGGCCGTGCCGGCGGCTTCGCGCTCGTCATCGGCATCGACCGCGGCGGCAACGCCGAAGGCCTCGCCGCCAACGGCGCCGACGTGGTCGTCAACGACCTCGCCGAGGCCGCCGTCGCGAGCTAGTCGTTCTGCGTCGCGAAGCCGCCGTCAGGCGGCGGCGCGACCGCGCCGAGGCGCCAGCCGGTCCGCGTAGCGCGTGAGCAGCGGCGCGCTGACGGCGGTGAGCAGCACGTACACCGCCGCCAGCGGCGCCAGGCGCGGGTCGACGCCGGTCGTCGCCGCGAGGCTGGCGATGACGATCGAGAACTCGCCGCGGGCGACGAGCGCCGTGCCGGCCCGCAGGCGGCCGCCCACGCTGCTCGTCCGGCGTACCGCCACCCAGCCGGTCCCCATCTTGGTCACCACGGTGATCGCCCACAGCGCCACGGCCACACCGAGCACCCCGGGGATCGCCGTCTCGTCGACCATGAACCCGAACGACATGAAGAACAGCGCCGCGAACAGGTCACGGAGAGGGGTGAGCAGCTCGCGGGCACGCTCGGCGATCGACCCTGAGACCGAGAGGCCTACGAGGAAGGCGACGACCCCGCCGGACACGTGCCCGAGCTCGGCGACGCCCCCGGCCATCAGCAGGAGACCCATCACGCTCAGGAGCACGACCTCGCTCTTCGGGTGGGCGAGACGCCGGCTGAGGGTGGAGCCGTGCCGGCGGGCGAGCGAGAGCGCGACGAAAGTGAGGGCCGTGGCGCCGGCGGCCCAGCCGACGCCGGCGACGATGCTCCCGCCGGCGAGCAGCGCAGCCATGAGCGGCAGGTACGGCGCCATCGCCAGGTCCTCCAGGACGAGGATGGCCAGC
>JAZBOM010000091.1:0-6274 GCA_036351205.1 Thermoleophilia bacterium
CGGCGCGGCGGAGCCGCCGTCGGTGCCGCCGGCGAGGTCCGCCCCGCAGGCCGCGGCCTCGTCGGCCGGCGCGACCGCGCGGCGTACGCGGTCGACGAGTGCCGACGCGAGCGCCGGACGCGCCGCGCCGTCGAGGGCCCGCCAGGCCGTGCGGGCGTCGCCGCGGCCGAGATCGAGCACGCCGACGGCGGCGCGGTGACGCTGCAGCCAGCCGTGCACGAGAAGGATCTCGTCGATGCGCTCGCTGGGGAGCGGCGGCGCCGGCGGCGCGGCGGCCGCCAACTCGGCAAGGAAGTCGAGCGCCGCCGTGTGGTCGAACCCGGTGACGCGCACCTCGCGCTCGACGACGACCGCGCCGCCGCGTACCCCCCAGAGCCGCGCCCGACCCCGCGAGCGCGCGGGGTAGACGAGGACGGCCTCTTCGCGGACGGCGGCGGTGAGGCGTCTGATGGAGCGCAGGGCTCGCTCGGCCAGCTCGCGCTGACTCTGCACGCGCTGTGCCTGCTCGAAGGCGAGGAGCTCGACGAGGTGCGCCTGGCGCGCGACGAGGCGCGCGTCGAGGGCGGCGCCGTCGCCGCGCAGCACGCGGCGCACCTGAGACACCGCCTCGTCGTACTCCCCGTTCAGCTCCCGACGGCAGGGGGCGAGGCAGGCGCCGGTGCCGGCGCGCGGGCACGGGTGGTCGCCTTGACGCCCGCGTCTGCCGGTGCGCGCGCGGCCGCTCGCGCTCCGCGCCCCGCTCGCATCCTCGCTCCGGGCCAGGCCCGCGCCGCCGCCCGCCCCTTCACCTGCGCCGCCCTCGACGCCGTCGCCCGCTCCGGCTCCTACGCCGTCCTCCGCACCTTCTCCCGCGCGGTCTCCTGGGCCGACGACCATCGCCGGGCGCGCCGCCGCCGGCACTCGCACACAGGTGCGCAGTGGATAGGCGCTCGTGAGGCAGTCGACGAAGGCGCGCGCCAGGCTCGCCTTGCGGAACGGGCCGGCGTAGAGGCCGCCGTCGTCGCGCAGGTTGGGGGTGGCGTAGAGCCGCGGGTACGCCTCGCTCGTGAGCTTGGCGTAGTGGTAGGCCGGCACCCGCGTGCCGTGCTGGTTGTAGAGCGGGCGGTGACGGGCGATGAGGCGCTGCTCGAGCAGGAGGGCGCCGAACTCGGAGCCCGTCTCGACGACGTCGATGCGCTCGAGCAGCTCGAGCGCCTGTCGCGCTCCGTACGCCTGCCGCTGCAGGAAGTGGTCGCGGGTGCGCCGACGCAGGTTCTCGGCTTTGCCGATGTAGAGGGCGTGACCCGCCTTGTCGCGCATGACGTACACGCCGGGCCGTGTCGGCAGGCCCTCCGTGAGGGCGATCTTGTGGTAGTTGCGCCGCGCCCCGGGCTCGCAGTAGCGGGCGACCTCCTCGAGGGTGGTCACCCCCTGCTCCTCGAGCCACGAGAGGAAGAGGAGGAGCAGCTCGGCCGTGGCCTGGGCGTCTCTGAGGGCCCGGTGCCCGGGCTTGACCGCCGTGTCGAAGCGCTCCGCCAGCGCGGCCAGCGAGCAGCGCTGCTGGGGGCAGAGCTTGCGCGCCAGGCGCAGCGTGTCGAGGACGGGCCGCTGGAACGACTGGCGGCAGAGTCGCCCGAGCTCGTAGTCGAGGAAGCCGAGGTCGAAGCGCGCGTTGTGGGCGACCAGCACCGTACCCTCGGTGAACTCGACGAAGCGCGGGAGGACGGTCTCGATCGGCGGCGCGCCGGCGACGGTGCCGTCGTCGATGCCGGTCAGGCGGGTGATCATCGCCGGGATGTGCACGCGCGGGTCGACCAGCGACGAGAACGTGGCCGTCTGCGTGCCGCCCTCGACGCGCACGGCCCCGACCTCGGTGATCTTGGCGAGACCCGGCGTGCCGCCCGTGGTCTCGAGGTCGACCACGGTGAAGACGACGTCGCTGAGGTCGCGGTGGGCGGCACGCCAGGCGGTGAGGCCGAGGTGGACGTCGCTCTCCCAGACGAAGCGCTCGTCGGTGCGCACGATGTCGTCGACGAGCGTGCGCACGAGCGCGGGGGAGCAGCCGGCGACGGGGAAGAGGTGCGGCCAGACTTCGCGGTAGTCGAGGGCTTCGCCAGCCTGCTCGAGCAGAGCGAAGAGCTCATCGACGGTCGTGAAGGCGAGCTGCACGACGTCATGGTACAGGGAGCGCCCGACGGATGCACGGCCTCGCCGCGGCCGGCCTGTGCGCCCCGGGCCCGTCGCCCGGCGGGTCCAGGTGTCGCCGGCCGGTGTCGTGGCCACGGTCTGGCTTCGCCGCCGCCGCCCGTCGTCACCGGGGTGACCGGTTCGTCACTCTCGTGCGGGGTCCCCGGCTGCGGCAGACTGCCGGTGCGTGCTGCGACGGCGGCTCTCCCCCAGCGGCTCCCGTCGCCGCACGAGGGCGGGAGGTGGGGTCGCGGGGCATCGTCACGCGACGAGCGGCGGTCGCCCGCGCCGCGAGCGGCGCCGGCGGCGAGAGTCGCGCGGTCAGGGGCCGGCTGCTGACGCCCGGGGGCCGGCTGCCGAGATCCGGGCTGGCCGTCGAGGTCGGGGCCGGCTGCTGACGCCTGGGGGCCGGCCGCCGAGGCCCGGGTCCGGCTCTCGAGGCTAGGCGCCGGCGCGTCGCAGTGGGCCGACGGCCAGCGCGGCGAGGGCCCCCGGCAGCAGGAAGAGGGCGAAGAAGAGCAGGAGGCCCGGCCCCCAGACGAACTCGTCGGCTCTCACCACCAGCAGCACGGCCAGCGCGGCGAGGTTCGCCGCCACGGCGACGACGGCGCCGGCGAGCGGCAACCGCCCGCTCCCGGCGGTGCCCCAGGCGGTGAAGGCGCCGGCCGGCGCAACGAGGGCGTAGAGCACGACGAGGGCGACGCCCGGCACGCTCCAGACCGCCGGCGAGCCCGGCCCCTGGCCGCCGCCGAACGAGGCGGCGAGGTAGGCGACGAGCGGCGAGAGGGCAAGGGCGACGATGCCGGCGGCCAGCGCCAGCCGGGCCCCGGTGCGCTGCGGTCCCGCGGCCGGCGGGTCGTCTCTCCCCTTGTCGACCTTCGGCGCCATGCCGCGCCGATGCTACCACCCCGGCAGACCGGCCGTCGGCCGCCGGGGGCGTGCGCGCCGCTGCGCCCCCAACGCGCCTCGCGGTGCGGCGGGGGCGGCTGTCGCGCGTGCCGACGCGTTGGCCTCCCCGGGTCTGGTGCGCTGGGGCGGCCGCCGGCCGTCGGGGACCCGGCTGCGCAGCCTTCGTTACAGGCGTGTCGGCGAGGGGTAGAGTCTGCGGCACAGCAACCAGGAGAGCGCCCGCGGCGGGCGGTGTGCGTCCGCGGGGCTGTGGTCAAGGAGTCCTCCCGTGAGCAAAGAGAAGATGCAGAGCGAGGTACTGCGCGCCTTCAACGACTCGTGTGTCGTCAGCAGTCGCTCGCAGTACCACGGCCGCGGGTTCAAACCCGCCGCCGACGCCTACTTCGAGGAGGAGACGCGCGAGATCGTCGTGCGCTTCGAGCTGCCCGGGATGGAGCGCGCCGACATCGAGCTCTACATCGACCGTCGCGAGCTCGTCGTGCGCGGCCAGCGCACGTTCCCGACGGCCGGCGGGCGCGTCTACCAGCAGGTCGAGATGGACTACGGTCCCTTCGAGCGCCACGTGCGCCTGATGGTCGACGTCGACCCCGAGAGCAGCAGCGCCACCTACGAGGCCGGCATCCTCGAGGTGCGCCTCGCGCTCGTCGAGCGCGAGGGCGCGCGGCGTATCCAGATCACCTCGACCGACGAGGAGCCGGCATGAGCACACCCGAGCCCGCCCAGCCGGTCGAGCAGTCGGCGGCCGAGATCCCCGAGGTCCTGCCGGTCCTGCCGCTGCGCGACACCGTCGTCTTCCCCGACACGATGATCCCGCTGACCATCGGCCAGGAGCGCTCGATCAAGCTCATCGACGACGTCCTCGCCGGCGACCGCATGCTGGCCCTGGTCGCCTCGAAGAACGCCGAGCTCGAGACCCCCGGCCCCGAAGAGCTCTACACCATGGGCACGGTCGGCATCGCCCACAAGATGATCAAGCTGCCCGACGGCACGATGCGCATCCTCGTGCAGGGCATCGCCCGGGTGCGCGTCGACCGCTTCACGCAGGAGACGCCGTACCTCGCCGCCGCCATCACCAAGGTCGACGACGTCGTCGTCGAGAGCAAGCAGGTCGACGCCCTGCGGGCCAGCCTGCTGGGCACGTTCTCCAAGATCGTCGAGCTCGTGCCCTACCTGCCCGAAGAGCTCGAGATGGCGGCGGCCAACGTCGAAGACCCGGGGCCGCTCGCCTTCCTCATCGCCTCGACGATGCGCATCCGCACCGAGGAGAAGCAGCAGCTGCTCGAGGAGTCCGACGTCGAGACGCGCCTGCGCGCCCTGATCGGCATCCTCACCCGCGAGCTCGACGTGCTCGAGCTCGGGTCCAAGATCCAGAGCGACGTCAAGCAGGAGATCGACAAGAACCAGCGCGAGTACTTCCTGCGCCAGCAGATGCGCGCGATCCAGCAGGAGCTCGGCGAGACCGACGAGACCCAGGCCGAGGTCAACGAGCTGCGCGAGCAGCTCGACAAGCTCGCCCTGCCCGAAGAGATCGACAAGGTCGCGCGGCGCGAGCTCGACCGGCTGACCAAGATCCCGTCGCAGAGCGCCGAGTACCCCGTCATCCGCACCTACCTCGACTGGATCATCACCCTGCCCTGGACGGTCTCGAGCCAGGACAACCTCGACATCGCCCACGCGCGCGAGATCCTCGACCGCGACCACTACGACCTCGAGAAGGTCAAGGACCGGATCCTCGAGTACCTCGCCGTGCGCAAGCTGAAGGCCGACCTGCACGGGCCGATCCTCTGCTTCGTCGGCCCGCCCGGGGTCGGCAAGACCAGCCTGGGGCGCTCGATCGCCGAGGCCATGGGCCGCAAGTTCGAGCGCATCAGCGTCGGCGGCGTGCGCGACGAGGCCGAGATCCGCGGGCATCGCCGCACCTACGTGGGGGCGATGCCCGGCATCGTCATCCGCGCCATGCGCGACGCCGGCACCAACAACCCGCTGTTCATGATCGACGAGATCGACAAGACCGGCGCCGACTGGCGCGGCGACCCGTCGAGCGCCCTGCTCGAGGTCCTCGACCCCGAGCAGAACTTCACCTTCCGCGACCACTACATGGACCTGCCCTTCGACCTCTCGAAGGTCATGTTCATCACGACCGCCAACCAGCTCGAGCCGATCCCGCCGCCGCTGCGCGACCGCATGGAGATCATCAACCTCGCCGGGTACACCGTCGAGGAGAAGCTGCACATCGCGCGCAACTACCTCGTCCCGCGACAGGTCGAGGGCAACGGCCTGCGGCCGACCCAGGTGACCTTCAAGGACGAGGCCGTCAACGAGATCATCGGCTCGTACACGCGTGAGGCCGGCGTGAGGAACCTCGAGCGCGAGATCGGCACCGTCTGCCGCAAGCTCGCCCGCGAGGTCGCCGAGGCTGCGAACGGCAGCCGCAAGCGCTTCACCGTCAACGTCAAGCGCGTCCACGAGCTGCTCGGGCGGCCGCGCATCTACGCCGAGGCCAAGCGCCGCACGTCCGACCCCGGCGTCGCGACCGGCCTCGCCTGGACGCCGGTCGGCGGCGACATCCTCTTCATCGAGGCGACGGCCATGCCCGGCACCGGCCACGTCACCGTGACGGGGCAGCTCGGCGACGTGATGAAGGAGTCGGCGCAGGCGGCCCTGAGCTACGTGCGCGCTCACGCCCGCGAGCTCGGCGTCGACGACGAGTACTTTCAGAAGAACGACATCCACATCCACGTGCCGGCCGGGGCGATCCCCAAGGACGGCCCGTCGGCCGGGGTGACGATGGCGACAGCGATCTGCTCGCTCGTCACCGACACGCCGATCTCGAGCGAGGTGGCGATGACCGGCGAGGTCACGCTCACCGGCCAGGTCCTGCCCATCGGCGGCCTCAAGGAGAAGACGCTGGCCGCGCAGCGCGCCGGCATCCACACCGTGATCCTGCCGACGCGCAACCAGGTCGACCTCGAGGACGTGCCCGAGAACCTGCGCGAGGACATGACCTTCGTGCCCGTCGACCGTGTGGAGCAGGTCTGGGAGGCGGCCATGGGCCTCACCATCGACAGCCGTCGCGCCGGCCGCGAGATCACCGAGGCGCACGAGCTGCTCGAGGAGGCCCAGGGGCTGTTGAACAAGGCGCGCGCCGAGGCGGCCGCCGGCCGTGCCGCGTCGGCCCGCGACGGCGCTGCGAAGCCGC
>JAZBOM010000092.1:0-2870 GCA_036351205.1 Thermoleophilia bacterium
CGGGGCCTCTCCCCCGGCTCGGCCTCGTTCTCCTGCTCGTAGGTCGAGTAGAAGTAGGGCGTCTCGGCGGCGAACTCGGCGGCGCAGGTGTCGACCGCCTTGTACACCGGCGTGACGCCCCACTCGAGACGCAGGGCGCGGACCTCACGCTCGGTGCGCCCGCAGAGCTCGCCGAGGCGGGCGTCGGAGAAGCCGTAGCGCTTCATGCGGCGCAGGAGCTCGGCCGTGAGACTGCCGGCGTCGCGCACCTCGCTCTCGAGCCCGACGATGTCGCGCAGCTCGCTGAGGAAGAAGGGCGAGACCCCCGTCAGCTCGGCGAGCGGCGCGACCGCGACACCCTGCCTGAAGGCGTGCAGCAGCAGGTCGAAGCGCGCGCAGGTCGGCACCGCCAGGGCCTTGAGCGTCTCCTGCGCGGTCGTCGGCAGCTCCACGGGGGTGTCGAGCTCGCGCGAGCGCAGCGCCTTGAGGAAGGCCTCCTTGAAGGTCCTCCCGATGGCCATCGCCTCGCCGACGCTCTTCATGTGGGTGGTCAGCTCGGGGTCGGCCATGGGGAACTTCTCGAACGCCCAGCGCGGCACCTTGACGACGACGTAGTCGAGCGTCGGCTCGAAGCAGGCCGGCGTCTTCTTCGTGATGTCGTTGTCGATCTCGTCGAGGGTGTACCCGACGGCGAGCTTGGCGGCGATCTTGGCGATCGGGAAGCCGGTCGCCTTCGAGGCCAGGGCCGAGCTGCGCGAGACCCGCGGGTTCATCTCGATGACGACGACCTCGCCGGTGCCCGGGTGGACGGCGAACTGCACGTTCGAGCCCCCGGTGTCGACGCCGATCGCGCGCACCACGGCCATGGCGGCGTCGCGGAGCTCCTGGTACTGGGGGTCGGTGAGCGTGAGCGCCGGCGCCACGGTGACGCTGTCGCCGGTGTGCACGCCCATGGGGTCGACGTTCTCGATCGAGCAGATGACGACGACGTTGTCGGCGGTGTCACGCATCACCTCGAGCTCGAACTCCTGCCAGCCCAACACCGACTCCTCGAGCAGCACCTGGGTGATCGGGCTGCGCCGCAGGCCGCCGGCGACGATGCCGCGCAGGCTCTCGAGGTCGTGGGCGACGCCGCCGCCGATGCCGCCCAGCGTGAACGCGGGGCGCACGACGAGCGGGAGGCCGAGCTCGGCGACGGCCAGCTCGGCCTCCTCGAGCGTGTGCGCCAGGGCGCTGCGCGGCACGCGCAGGCCGATCGACTCCATCGTGGCGCGGAACTCGGCGCGGTCCTCGGCACGGCGGATCGCCGCCGCGTCGGCGCCGATCATCTCGACGCTCCAGAGGTCGAGCACGCCGGCCTCGGCGAGCTCGATGCTGAGGTTGAGGGCCGTCTGCCCGCCGAGGGTCGGCAGCAGGGCGTCGGGCCGCTCGATCTCGATGATCCGCGTCAGCGTGGGCAGGTCGAGCGGCTCGACGTAGGTGCGCGTCGCGAAGTCGGGGTCGGTCATGATCGTCGCCGGGTTCGAGTTGACGAGCACGACCTCGAACCCGTCGTCGAGCAGGACGCGACAGGCCTGCGTGCCGGAGTAGTCGAACTCGCAGGCCTGCCCGATCACGATCGGCCCCGAGCCGATGATGAGGATCTTCTTCAGGTCGTCGCGGCGCGGCATCAGGCGCCTCCCGCCTCAGGGACACGGGTATCGCCGACCCGTGCTCCCCGCCGCCCGGCGGCCGTGGCCGGCCCGGCCATCAGGCGCCCCTCTCGGCGGCGAAGCGCTCCATCTCGGCGACGAAGCGCGCGAAGAGGTGGAGCGAGTCGTGCGGCCCCGGCGTCGACTCGGGGTGGTACTGCACCGAAGAGGCGTACAGCTCGGGCGCGGCCAGGCCCTCGACCGTGCCGTCGTTCAAGTTGAGGTGTGTGATGCGTGCGGCCGGGTGCGCGGTGTCGCTCTCGAGCACGGCGAAGCCGTGGTTCTGGGTCGTGATCGCGATCGTCCCGTCGCGCAGGTCCTTCACCGGATGGTTGGCGCCGCGGTGCCCATACTTCAGCTTGTAGGTCGTCATCCCCAGGGCGAGCGCGAGCAACTGGTGGCCGAGGCAGATGCCGAAGACCGGCACCTTGCCGAGCAGGCGGCCGACCGCCTTGACGGCGTACTCGACGGCGGCCGGGTCGCCCGGCCCGTTGGAGAGGAAGACACCGTCGGGGTGCAGCTTCACGACCTCCCGGGCGCTGGTCGCCGCCGGGACGACGGTGAGACGCAGGCCCTCGGCGGCGAGCAGGCGCAGCATCGAGCGCTTGACGCCGAAGTCGTAGACGACGACGTGACGAGGCGGCGCCGTGTCCGCCTCCGGCGGCGCCTCACCGCCCTCCGGCGCCGTGTCCGCCTCCGGCGGCGGCGCCTCCGCCGGGCCGGCCTCAGACGTGCCCGGGGTCGCCCGCGACGCCCCGTCGCCGTGCGGCGCGACCGCGTAGGCGGCATCGGTCGTGACCGCACGCGCCAGGTCGAGGCCCGCCATCTGCGGCAGCCGCTGCGCGCGGCGGCGCAGGTCGCGCACGTCGTTGCTCTCGGTCGATACCACAGCACGGAGCGCGCCCTGCTCGCGGATGTGGCGGGTCAGGGCGCGCGTGTCGACCTCGCTGACGGCGAGCACCCCGTGCTCGTTGAGCCACTCCAGCCAGGTCGCCGAGGAAGCGCGGTTGAAGCGGTAGTTCGTGAGCTCGCGCGCCAGCACGGCGCGCGGGTGCGCCGACCCCGATTCGTCACGCTCGGGGTCGGCGCCGTAGTTGCCGTTCATCGGGAACGTGTAGGTGACGATCTGCCCTGCGTACGACGGGTCGGTCGCGACCTCCTGGTAGCCGGTCATGCTCGTCGTGAAGACGAGCTCGCCGC
>JAZBOM010000093.1:0-2470 GCA_036351205.1 Thermoleophilia bacterium
CAACTGGGCGACGAGCTCCTCGCGGCGCACGCCGAGGGTGTCGAAGGCGCCGGCGCGCACGAGGTTCTCGGCGATCTCACGGCTGACGCGGGTGCGGGCGATGAAGTCGGGCAGCGAGGCGTACGATCCCTCGCCCCGCCCCTCGACGATCGCCCGCCGCGCGGCGGCGCTCATCTCCTTGACGTAGGCGAGCCCGACGCGCAGGGCGCGGCCGCCGGCCTCGACCTCGAACCACTCGCCGCTCAGATTGACGTCGAGCGGCCGCACCTCGAGACCCCAGCGCCGCGCGTCGTTGAGCACCACGCGCGGCGAGTAGAACCCCATCGGCTGGTTGTTGAGCAGGCCGCAGTAGAACTCGGCCGGGTAGTGCGCCTTGAGCCAGGCGCTCGCGTTGCAGACGACGGCGAAGCAGGCGGCGTGGGCCTTGTTGAAGCCGTAGGCGGCGAAGCCGCGGAGCTGGCGGAAGACCTCTTCGGCCGTGACCCGCTCGACGCCCCGGGCCACGGCCTTCTCGACGAAGGTGCGGCCGATCTCGTCCATCTCCTCGAGCGAGCGCTCGTGGGTCATCGCCCGCCGGAGCAGGTCGCCCTCGGCGAGGCTGAAGCCGGCGACCGCGGCGGCGACCTCGATGACCTGCTCCTGGTAGAGGATCACGCCGTAGGTGCGCCTGAGGCTGGGCCACATGTCGGGGTGCGGCACGGTCGCGGGCTCGCGACCGTGCCGCCGGCGGATGAACGGCCCGATCATCTCGGCCTGCAGCGGCCCCGGGCGGAAGAGCGAGATGGCGGCGATCACGTCTTCGAAGTCGCGCTCGCGCAGGCGGGTGGCGAGGTTGCGCTGCCCCGAGCTCTCGAGCTGGAACATGCCGAGCGTCTGCGCCGAGCTGATGAGGCGGTAGACGGCGGGGTCGTCGCGGGGCAGCGCCCACGGGTCGATGCGCTCGCCGGTGCGCGCCTCGATGCGACGCACCGCCTCGGCGATGGCGGAGTGCATCTTGAGGGCGAGGATGTCCATCTTGACGAGGCCGAGGGTCTCGACGTCGTCCTTGTCGAACTGGGCGACGACCACGCCCTTGGCCGCCCACTGCAGGGGCACGCGGTCGGTGAGCGGGTCGCGCGAGAGGATGAAGCCGCCGAGGTGGGTGCCGAGGTGCATGGGGAAGCCGGCGAGGCGCTCGGCGGTGTCGACGAGGCGGCGGTAGTGGGGCTGCCGGAAGTCGTGGCCCTCGAGCTCGGGGCGCTCGGCGAGCATCTCCCCGAGCTTGGCCGCGTTGCCCCAGGGCACCTTGCGCGAGAGCACGTTCGTCTCTTCGGGGGTGAAGCCGAAGGCGCGGCTCACGATGCGCACCGCCGACGGCGCGCGCACCGTGTTGACGGTGGCGACCATGGCGACCTTGTCGTGGCCGAAGCGCTCGTAGATGTAGCTGATGACCTCGTCGCGGCGCGCCGAGTCGAAGTCGATGTCGACGTCGGGCATGCCGCGGCGCGCCGGGTTGAGGAAGCGCTCGAAGAGGAGCTCGTTGGCGATGGGGTCGGCGTCGGTGATGCGCAGCACGTAGCTGACGATGCTGTTGCCGGCCGAGCCGCGGCCCGAGTAGAGGATGCCGCGGCCGCGGGCGAACTCGACGATGTCGCGCACGGCGAGGAAGTACTCGGCGAAGCCGAGCTCCTCGATCACGCGCAGCTCGCGCTCGAGGCGCGAGGCGACCTCGGGGGTGAGTACGCCGTAGCGCTCGGCGGCGCCGGCGAAGCAGTGCTTCCAGAGCAGGGAGAAGGCGGTCTCGCCGGGCGGCAGCGGGTAGGCGGGGAAGAGGAGCCGCCCGAGGCCGAGGTCGAGGTGACAGCGCTCGGCGATGCGGGCAGCGCCGGCGACGGCGTCGGGGTACCGCTGGAAGAGGCGGCGCATCTGGGCCGCGCTCTTGAGGTAGAGCTCGGCGTTCTTGCGCCCCAGGGGGTTGGGCAGCGGCTGGTTGGCGGCCTCGGCGGCGAGCACGTCGTGCAGGGGGGCGTCGTGCTGCCGGGTGTAGTGGACGTCGTTGGTCGCGACCGTGGGCAGGTGCAGCTCGCGGGCGAGCAGGTGGAGCGCGCGCAGCCACTTCGTGGAGTCGGGGAGCAGCTCGCGCTGGAGCTCGATGTGGAAGTCGCGGCCGAAGAGCTCGCGGTAGACGGAGGCCGCGCGGCGGGCGCCCTGCGGGTCGCCGGCGAGGAGGCGCGACCAGACCTCGCCGCGCCGGCAGCCCGAGAGGGCGACGAGGTGGCTGCTGTGCGCGGCGAGGGTCTCGAGGCGGGCGAGCGGCGGCTCGCCCGGGTGCTCGAGGTGGGCGGCGCTGATGATGCGGCAGAGGTTTGACCAGCCGGCGTAGTCGCGGGCGAGCAGCACGAGGTGGTGGCCGCCGGCGGCCCTGGCGGCGGCCGGCGGCACGGTCGCCGCCGCCGTGAGGTGCCGGATGCGGCCGTCGTCGCCGAGGGCG
>JAZBOM010000094.1:0-4235 GCA_036351205.1 Thermoleophilia bacterium
GGGAGCGATCGCAGCTCCTGGACCCCGGACGACATCTTCGAGGTGGCCTGCGAGCGCTGCGGCGCCGCCGTCGAGTTCTTCAAGGACGACGCCCGGCGGCGCTGCCCGTCGTGCGGGACCACCCTCGCGAACCCGAGGCGCGAACCGGGATGCGCCGACTGGTGCGCGGCCGCCGAGAAGTGCTCGCTCGGCCGCGAGGTGCTCGGCGCCGGCCTGGACGGCGACGGTGACACGGACGAGCCCGGGAGCGAGCAGCGAGACTGACCCGCGAGGAGGCCGGGGCTCGACAGGAGCGGCGGCGCTGCACGAACGGGTGCGGCACCGCAGGAGCGGGGACGGCGCCGCACGGGCACAGGCGCGGCAGAGTGGGCGCGGGAGCGTCGCGAGCGTGGGCGGGGCGGCGGCGCCGGTGGCGCCGCCGCCCCGCCCACGAGCCCCGCGTCGCGCTCAGATGCGCAGGTACGAGTCGGCGTAGAGGATGTCGTTCGCGAGCATCCGGCAGGTCTTGAGCACGTCGACCTGCTGGGGGTCGTCCCCATCGACGAGCGCCGGGTCGAGCGGCTCCATGGCCGCCGAGGCGTCGTGGAGGGCGACGAACAGCCGGCCCAGAGGCGTGCTCTCGTCACGCTCCTCGACGATTCGGATCGTCTCCATAAGGGGCTCGTCGAGCGGGTCGGCGATCGCACTGTCGAGCCCCGCCCCCATCAGCATCACCATGTACGTGCGATTGATGAGGCTGCGGATCTCGTCGGGGCAGCCGTTGCTCACGTTCGAGAGCCCGACCGTGGTCATCGGCGGCGGGTCGCTGAGCATCTTGAACATGCGGATCGCGTCGACGGCGACGCCGGCCACGTCCTGGTTGCAGGTCACGGTCAGCACCAGCGGGTCGAGGAGGACGGCGTCGGGCGAGAGGCCGGCAGCCTCGGCGGCCGGCAAGAGGCTCTCCATGGCGATGCCGGCACGCCCGTCGGTGGTCGTCGGGATCCCGTCGACGCCCATCGCCAAGGCGATCACCCTGGCGTCGTAGCGCGCCGCGAGCTGCATGACGCTGTCCAGACGCGTCGGGTCGGCCGAGGCCGAGTTGAGGGTCGCACGCGTGCGACAGACCTCGAGCCCGGCCTCCATGGCGGCGAGGTTGGTGGTGTCGAGCGAGAGCGGGACGTCGGTCACCTCCTGCACCGTCTCGACGATCCAGGGCATGACCTCGACGCCGTGTCTCTTCTGCGGCCCGATGTTGAGGTCGATGATGCCCGCGCCCGCCTCGGCCAGACGCAGGGCCATGCGTTGGATGGTCGCCGCGTCGCGGCTCTCGATCGCCTCCTTGACGACCGGTGAGAGGATCTGGATGTTCTCGCCGATGATCAGCACCGGGCCCCTCCTTGTGACGGGGTGAGTTGCGGGACAAGCCGGTCGACAAGGTCGCGGACGAGCACGACCGTGGGATCGTCGTCGGGGAGGTCCACCAGCGGGCGGCCGGTGGCGTCGAACTCGTTGATCAGCGGGTCGGCCGGGATCGTCGCGGCCGGCTCGAGGCCGGTGGCCGCAATCGCCCCGGCGAGCCCGCCCGGCAGCTCGCCGGCGACACGGTTGATGACGAGACGCGCGGCCCCGACGCGCGTGCCCAGCTCGGCGACGAGCCCGGCGACGCGCCCGGCCGCCGTCACCCCGCGCATGGTCGGGTCGGTGACCACGAGGAGAAGGTCGACGTCCTTCGTCGTGCGCCGCGAGATGTGCTCGAGGCCCGCTTCGGTGTCCATGACGACCCAGGCGTAGCCCGCGGCGATGCGGTCGACGATCGTGCGCAGCATCGTGTTCGCGGCGCAGTAGCAGTGCGGCCCCTCGGGCCGGCCCATCGCCAGAAGGTCGACGCCCGTGCCCTCCTCGAGGCAGCGGTTGATCTCGTAGTCGAGCAGGTCGGCCTTGGCCACCCCGGCGTCGAGCTGACCGGCCTTGGCCCGCGCGACGGTCTCTTCGCGGATGTCGCCGACCGTGCGCTCGAGCCCCATGCCGAGCACCGCGTTCAGGTTGCTCGAGGGGTCGGCGTCGATGGCCAGCACCGGGCCGGTGCCACGCTCGATCAGGCCGCGCACGATCAGACCGGCCAGCGTGGTCTTGCCGGTCCCCCCTTTGCCGGCCACCGCGATGGTCGTCGTCATGCGCCCTCCTTGGCTGGATCGTCGCTCCCCGCGGCCCGGGCGGGCGGCCCCGCGGCCTCGCCGCGCGTCTCCGCGCCGGCTCCCGCGCCGCCGGACCCGTTCTCGGCGAGGAGGGCGGCGACCGTCGGGAAGGTGTCGATGTGGGTGTGGGGCAGGAAGAGCGCCGAGGTGTACTCGTCCATGAAGGCGTTGTCGGCGCTCAGCTCGATGTAGGTCATCTTCGCGCCGACCTCGCGGACGTCGTGGCGCGCCTCGACGCAGAGCAGCGCCGTGTAGGCCCCCAGGGCGCTGGTGTTGCCGAGGAAGCGGAACCGCTCCGGCGGCAGGTCGGGCAGCAGCCCGATGCGGATCGCCTTCTCCACGTCGATGTACTCGCCGAAGGCGCCGCCGATGAGGAACTGCTCGACGTCGGCGAGGTCGACCCCGACCGAGCGGCAGAGCACGGCAATGCCGGCGTAGACGGCGGCCTTGGCGCGCAGGAGGCTGCTGATGTCGCTCTCACTGACGGCGACCGTGGCGACGTTGCGGCTGAGACCCGCCCAGGCGACCACGTACTCGAAGCCCCCGAGCCCCTCGCGGACCCGCGCCGTGGGCGCGTCGCGGCGGATGCGCCCGCTCTTGTCGATCACGCCGGTCACGAAGAGCTCGGCGATGAGGTCGATCAGGCCGCTGCCGCAGATGCCGCACGGCGGCGCGTCGTCGACCGTGCGGTAGTTGGCTTCGAGGGTCTGCGAGTCGATCCACACGTCCTCGATGGCGCCGGCGGTCGCGCGCATGCCGCAGCCGACGCCGCCGCCCTCGAAGGCCGGACCGGCCGAGCAGGCACAGGCGACGAGCCAGTCCTTGTTGCCCAGCACCATCTCGCCGTTGGTGCCGATGTCGACGAAGACCGAGAGCTTGTCGGTCGCGTGCAGGCCGGAGGAGATGACGCCGGCGGTGATGTCGCCGCCGACGTAGCTGCCGACGCAGGGCAGGGCGTGGACACGCGCCAGGGGGTTGACGTCGAAGCCGATCTCGGCGGCGACCAGTTTGGGCGCGATCGAGACCGTGGGGATGTACGGCTCCTCGCGCAGGAAGCTCGGATCGAGGCCGAGCAGCAGGTGGGTCATGGTCGTGTTGCCCGCCATCGCGACCTCGTGGATCTCGCCGGCCTCGATGCCGTTGCGGCGCTGCAGCGTGACGAGGAGCTCGTTGACCGTCTCGACGACGAGGCGCTGGAGGCGCGCCAGCCCGCCGTCGCGGCGGGCGTACACGATGCGCGAGATCACGTCGTCGCCGCAGGCGATCTGCTTGTTGTAGGCGCTCTCGGTGTCGACCACCCTCCCCGTCTCGAAGTCGACGAGGTAGACCACGACCGACGTCGTGCCGACGTCGACCGCGACGCCCATGCTGCGCTGACCGAAGGCACTGGGGTAGATGCGGATGAGCCGTGGCGGCAGGTAGGTGCCGTAGACCCAGTCGCGCATCTCGAGCGCGACCTTGACGCGCCACTTCGACATGCGGAGGTCGCGGCCCAGGCGACGCAGCATCGGCAGCTCGGCCCGGATCTCCTTGATACCGTGCTGCTGGCTGAGGGCCCGCTGCAGCCGGTCGAAGTCGCTCGTGTTGTCGGCGAGCGAGGGCGGCTCGATCTCGACGTCGAACATGCGCACCGCCGGGTCTCGCCGCCAGTCGCAGGCGACGGGGAGCGCCTCCGGCTCGGCGATCGCGTGGCCGCGCGGTCGGTAGCGCTGCTCGCGCGGCGGCGGCACCGTGACGACGGCGTCGCCCTCGACCGTCGCCTGACAGGCGAGGGCGTACCCGGCCGCGACCTCGGCGGCGCTGAGGTGCGCGCTCGGGCGCCGCTCGACGCCGTCCTCGCGGATGGTCACCTTGCAGCGCCCGCAGCGGCCCTGGCCGCCGCAGGGCGCGTCGATGGCGACGTCGGCCGCGACGGCCACGTCGAGCAGGCTCGCCCCGGGCGCCGCCGTGACCGTCAGCCCGCTGGGCAGGAACGTCACGGACGCGGCGCGGGGGGGCGCAGCGTCGCGCGCGGCGGGCGGCGGCGGACTGCCGCCCGCGGCACCGGCCGCTGCGCCC